>JBDKHE010000518.1:0-8698 GCA_039797805.1 Verrucomicrobiota bacterium | reverse complement strand
CTGATGGTTGGAAATACGTCATGCCCGAGGCTGGAGTCAAAGGACTGGCAGGGATCCTCAACAGTCAGACCCTCGCCAAGCTGACCAGGCACTGAACGACCTTCGCTCCTGATGTCTCTGCTCAAAACATCCGCAATCGTGGCCGTGTTGTCGGCCTTGGTGACCGCCGGTGGGTTGTTCAAGCTCCAGCAAGTGCGAATGCGTGAAGCCAGGCACCTGGCAGCACGGAACAGCCAGATGCGGCTTGAGGCCTATCAGCGAAACCAAACCCGCATCGCCGCAGCCAACCCGAGCGCCGCCGCGCCGGCAATCGCTCCCGGCGGAACACAGACCACGAAGGCCCTGACCAGTGGGGTGAAGCCGATGGCCGAGTATTACCGCAATGAGGGAAACGCCACGCCGCTCGCCACGCTGCAGACCTTTGCCTGGGCCTGTGATCGGGGTGATGTCGAAACGGTGGGGCGCTTGCTGCATATCGACCCTGCGGCCCGGCCCAAGGCGGAGGCCTTCATCGCTTCATTGCCGGAGAGTGTGCGGGGTCAATGGTCGACGGTGGATGCGACGATCGCGGCGCTCCTCACCAGTCAGATCATGGCCCGTCCCTTTCCCAATGCCGAAATATTGGCGACGGCGTCGGTCGAACCGATCACTGCGGACCGGGTCAAACTCCGCATGCCCAGTGTCCCCAAGGACGGCACCGAATATCAGCAGACCGCTGAAGGCTGGAAATACGTCCTGACCGAGCAGATGGTGGATGCCTATATCAAGCAGAGCCGGCCGCCGGCGCGGCCGTGAAACGCGGGCGCAGGCCCCAGAGCGCGAGGGAGACGGCGCCCAGTTTCAGCACTTGCTCCAAGGGCAGGCCGAGCTGGGTTCCGTAGAGGAGCGCGTCGGCGTCATGGAGGGACATCGCGGCGGTCAACACGATGGCCGCATGCCCGAGCAGGCCGATCACCAGGCGGCGCTGGCGGGCCCGGAAGAGGATGAACCCAGCGAGGGCGGCGAGGCCGACTATCAGAACAAGGATGGCAATCTGCTGTGGCAGCAACCGTTCGTCGTAGAAGTCGAATCGGACGGCCAGTCGACGGGCGGCATCGCCCAGGTGAATCTCGACGCGAAGCAGTTCGGCGAACGCGGTGGCGACGCAAGCCAGGAGGACCGGCAGGAAGCGCGGTCGTGCGGCACCGGCCTCGCTCTGGAACCCGAATTTTGGGCGGAGGACCAGGCCGGTAGCCACGAGCAGCCAGAGGCTGGCGATCAGGTAGCGAACGCCTGTCAGTTCTACCCGAGGGATCGCCGGATCAGGAATCTGTTCGTGAACCGCGATGGCCTGCAGGTCTTCTCCGATTGCCGTCCCTGCTTTGACCGGAATCGGGTCGGAGTGGGCGACCCGGGTGCGGTCCGTCCAGCCACCGCTGGGGGAGACATAGATGATGGCGTGGACCGACGCGAGATCGGGTCTGGTGGGGACGGAGAGTTGGAAGTCGAGCGTTTGTCCGGGGGCGCCGACCCGCTGCGGACGACCATGGCTCAGCAGGCGCAGCGGGTGTTGACGTTGCGTGGTGCCATGCAAGTCCACGTTGAGTTGGAGGTGCTCGTCAACGCCGACGGGCGTGACCCGGATGATAATCTTTCCGCCAGGGGTGACGCGGCCCGGGCCCTCGGCCAGCAGCCAGTCGGCCGCCGGCTTGGTGCGCGTGAGCCAACCCCACGTGAGTGCGGCGAGGACCAGCAGTCCTGCCACAAACATCACGCGGTGGGCCGGCTTCATGCGTCCCTCGGGATTACAGCACCTTCAGTGTCTTGCGGTAGAAGGCGATGACCTCGGCCGGATCGTCGGTGAAAAGGATGTAGTCGGACATCCACGCGGGGGCACGCTTGTTGCGGATCATCTGGTTCACCTGCTTGCGGAGGTCGCCCCAGAATTTCGCATTGAAGAACACGTAGGGGACGCGCGGGCGGATGCCGAGTTTGAGGTTGCAAAGCTCGATGCCGATTTCCTCGAGGGTGCCGACGCCGCCGACGTTGAAGATGCAAAAGTCGGCCGCCTCGAACCATTTTTGGCGGAAGTGACGCGAGCTCTCCTGAAACGTGTTGAAGAAGTCCACGCCGAGTTCGGGCGGCTGGGCTTCGAGCTCAAGGAAGCAGGCGCCGGTGAGGGCGCCCTTGCCGCGGGCCTGCTCGGTGGCAAGGCGCATGACGCCGCCGCCGCCACCGGTGAGGACGCCGAGGTTGGAGCCCATGAACGTGGTGAGCTGGTCGACGAGCGCCGAGATGCGGTCGGTGTCGGCCTGATCAAGCCCGACGGCGGAACCGTAGAAGGCGAGGATGGTGGACTCCTGGAACTTGCGGGCCATTTCCTCGCGCACGAAGAAGCCGTGGTCGCGCTTGTAGGTGTGCAGGTAGATGTCCTTGGTGATCTCGTCGTACCAGTAGACGGGGATGCCGAGCGAATGGAGCGTGTCGAGCCGGCCATGCGCGTTGGAGGAGAGAAAGTAGCCGTGCGTGCGGGAGGCCTTGCGGAAGATGATGCGCTTGAGCTTCAGGTCTCCGAGGCGGGTGATGAGCTCCATGTGCTCGAGCAGGTCGGGGAAGTAGTCGACGACGAGCGTGTCGGCGTCCGCGGCATGGGCGTCGAGAGCCTGGATCATGGTGCGGGCGCCGAGCGGACAGGCGTCATCAGCGAGGAGCTTTTTCAGGTCCTCGTCGTTGGCGCGCACGAGGACGGCGCGGTTTTCCATCGTGGCCGACTGCCCGCGCACGGTGATCTTGGTGCGGGGCTTGGCTTCGTTGACCTCGCGCGGTGGGGCGGAATCGAGGCACTTGTAGAGGCTCTTGGTGGTGCCAAGGAGACGCTGGCGGCGCTTGGTGAGGGTCTTGAACTCGGGGTCGTCCGGAGGCGGTGCGCGGAAAAGATCGACGGCCACCATCGGGTTCACCACGGGCTGCTCGCCGGTGTTGTAGATCTCGAGCATGATGTTGGTGCCGGAGGTCTTGACCGGGTCGAGCAGGATGGCCGAGGTGTGGAGGCCGAAGTTGCCCTCGCCCGGACTGAGCACGACATAGTGTTCGCGCAGGTACATCGAGCAGCTGGTGAGCACACCGGAATTGGGCGGAATGGTGAGCGGGGAGGCGTCGTGGCGCACCTGCACTTTGTCGATGAAGGAACGGCCGGCGTAGCCGGAGACAATGTGCTCGAAGTTGAGGCGCGTCAGGCGGGGGTTGAGCGTGTAGTTGACCGGGTGCGGGGTGAAGAAGACGCGGCCGGAACTGTCAATCGAGAGGGTGTGCGGCAGCTTGAGGTTGTTCTCGCGGATGGCGTTCCAGACTTCGCTGGAGGAAAGCTTGGCCGCGGCAGGTGCATGGAAAAGCCGGCCAACGGGAACGCCCGGCCGGAGCAGTTTCTGCCAGTAGGCGGCATTGGGGAAGCTGTGGTCGTACAGGAAGGCCTCCACGGTCAGCAGCAGGCGGTTGCCGTCGAGGGTCGGCGGGGCCTTGATGATCATCTCGATGCCGATGCGCGCGAGTGAGCTGCGCTCGCTGAATTGCAGCGTCGCGAGGTGGGCGACGAGAAAGTCGAGCTCGGCCGGATGGCGGGGCCAGAAGGCGAGCGAGAGGGTGACGCGATCAGTACCTTTGGCGCGGACGGTCAGGATCTGGCCGTCGGTACTGTGCCAGAATTGGTTTTCATTCATGGGATTGGGCAGGGTGGTGGGATGCACGCGGAGTGACAAGCCCGCGGTTGCAGCCGGTTTTCCGAGGAGCACAGAGGCGTAAGGGATTGATTTTTCCCTGCCAGCTGAGCAATTTCGAACACTTTGACGGCACAAACCGCCCGGGCCGTTTTCCAACCGGGTTCAAGTTACTCATTCATGAAATTCACCACCCAAATCAGTGCAGGCTTTGTCAGTCTCAGCTTGCTCGTCGCTGCTTCCGCCCAGGATGCGGTCAAATTCAATGTGCCCGGCGTGAACGCGCCCGCGCCCACCCCGGCTCCCGCCGCCAAGCCGGCCGCCCCGGCTGCCGCGCCCGCGGCCGCTCCTTCGGCGGCTCCTGCCGCCGCCCCGGCCAAGAAATTCACCGAGGCCCAGATCCTCGAGGCTTATGGCTTTTTCATGGGAGCGCAGATGGGATTGCGCCAGCTCGAGTTTACCAAGGAGCAGGTCGAGGCCATGTCCCGCGGCTTGATCGCGAGCGCCACCGGCGGACAGCCGTCCTTTGATGCCCGCGAGATCGGACCCGAGGTTGATGCCTTCCTTGGCCGCAAGAACCAAGTGTACATGGGCAAGCTCAAGGCGATGCAAACCGCGGTGAGCAACGAGTTGTTCGCGAAGCTGAAGGAAAACAAGAACGTCGTCGAGCTGCCGAGCGGCCTGCGCTACGAGCTGGTTCAGGCGGGCAAGGGCGCCGTCGCCAAGCCGGGTCAGGTTGTGACCATGCATTACACCGGAGCCCTCGCGACCGGCCAGGTCTTCGATGACTCCCGCGAACAGGGTCAGCCGGCGGAGATTCTGCTCCAGGCCGCCACACCCCAGAGCCCCAACGGGGTCATTGCCGGCATGTTTGAAGGACTCCAGAAAACCGGTGTGGGTGGGAAGCTGAAGCTCTACATCCCGGCGGCGCTGGCTTACGGTGACGAAGGGGCTCCCGGCGCGATTCCGCCCGGCGCGGCCCTGATATTCGATGTCGAGATCCTGGCGATCAAGGATGCTCCGCCTGCGGCGAAGTAAGCATACCCAACCAGACAGTCTTCCGACGCCTCCCCTTGCGGGAGGCGTTTTTTTGTCCGCAGCGCCCGCATGACCTGAAGTGAACTTGCGCCCGCGCGACTCGCGGTGTTCGCTCCGGCCCGACACATGGATAACAATCTCTATCTGGTCGGCTTCATGGGCACGGGCAAAAGCACCGTGGGCCGGCAGGTGGCGCGCCAGCTGGGGTTCGAGTTTCTGGACAGTGACCATGAAATCGAGCGGGCGCAGGGCAAACCGGTGTCGCAGATTTTCGCCGAACAGGGCGAACCGTCCTTCCGCGCGATGGAGCGCGCCTTCATCGAAGAAGGTCATCCCCGGCAGCGTTGTGTCGTCTCCTGCGGTGGCGGCCTCGTGGTCCCACCCGGCATGCTGGAACTGCTGCGCAGTCGCGGGGTGATCATCTGCCTGCATGCCCCGATTGAGACGATTCTGCAGCGAACCATGCAGGCCACGCACCGGCCGCTGCTGGAGGTCGAAAACCGCGAGCAACGGCTGCGCGAACTCTTCGCCCAACGCGAATCGCTCTATCGGCGCACGGGGACGATGGTGTTGACGGACAAGCGTCCCCTGCGGGAGATCGTGGCCCACGTGTTGCGCGTCTACCGGCTCGAAGCCGGCTCGCCCCGGCCATGATCCCGGCGAAGGGGCAGCGATGGACGGGGGAAGCGCGTGAAAAACTGCGCACCGCGATCCGCGATGCCGGCTTTGACGAGGTGCGTTTTGCACAGGTGGAAGCGGAGCCCGAGGCATCCTTGCGGCACTGGCTGGAGGCGGGGTTTCACGCCGACATGGCCTGGATGGCCCGCACGGCGGACAAGCGTTCGCAGGTCGGCTCGGTGCTCGCCGGCGCGCGGACGGTGATCATGCTGGGCGTGAATTACTGGGGTGGACCGACGGCCGATCGCGAGAGAGACCGGTCCGGGCATCCGCGTTGGGCCCGTTACGCGCTGCACGAGGACTACCACGACACGATCAAGCCGGGGCTCGTGGCCGCCGGCCGGTTGCTGGAAACGATGGGTGGGGTCACGGCTGATGAGTATCGGTATTATGTGGATACCGGACCCGTCGGGGAGCGCGGCTGGGCAGCGCGCAGCGGATTGGGGTTTCGCGGGAAGAACGCGATGTTGATCTCACGGGAGCATGGCAACTGGCTCTTTCTCGCTTGCCTGTTGACCACTTTGGAAATCGAACCCGACCTGCCGCTGCGGCCGGAGGCGGACCGCTGGGACAACGAGGAGCCCGCTGGCTTGTTGTGCGGCAAGTGCACGCGCTGCCTCGACGCCTGTCCGACCCAGGCCTTTCCCCGGCCGGGGGTGGTGGACTCCAACCGCTGCATTTCCTACCAGACGATCGAAAACAAAGGGATTATCCCACGCGAGCTGCGCGCGGGCATCGGGGGACGCATTTACGGCTGCGATGTGTGTCTGGAGGTCTGCCCTTGGAACCGCTTCGCCGCGGAGGGACGCAAGCTTCTGCTGGCGGTGCGCGATGATCTCGCGGAGCTCCCGCTGCCGGATATTTTGGCGCTGACCCCGGAGCGCTTCGCCGAGGTGTTTCGCCGGACACCGATCAAGCGTCTCAAGCTGACGGGGCTGTTGCGCAACGCCTGCGTGGTGGCGGGCAATTCCAGGGATCGAGCCCTGTTGCCGGCGCTGGTTCGGCTGGTCGGACATGATTCGGCGTTGGTGCGGGCGCACGCCGTCTGGGCAGTGCGTTCTATCGCCGGGAGCGAGGCGGAAGAATTGCTCGCGGAAGGGCGTATGCTGGAACGCGACCTACTCGTGCTGGCGGAATATGAGGCGAAGGCGGACGCTCTCCGGAGCTGACCAGGCCAGAAAAGCGGGCCCGGATTTACTTCGTCGCGAACAGTTCCTTCATGCGCTCGACCAGGTGGGCCGGCGGGCGGACAGGTTCGCCGGCCTTGTTGATGAAGGCATGGGTGGTGAATCCCGTGACCAGCAGTTCCTCTCCCCGGCGAACCTCGTAGTCGAGGTGCACGCGAAGGGTGGGGCGTTCTTTAAGACGGGTGATGACCGTCAGCGTGTCGTCGTAGAGGGCCGGCCGGAGGTATTTCACGCCCAGCTCGATGACCGGCAGATGGTAGCCCTTGGCTTCCAGGTCGCGGTAGGGCAGGCCACAGTCCTTCAGCAGGGTCGTGCGGCCGACCTCGAACCAGGGTAGGTAGTTTCCGTGGTAGACGATGCCCATCATGTCGGTTTCGGCATAGCGGACAACAATCTGGGTGCGGGATTCGATCATGGGGTCAGCTTGACGGCTCCTGCCCGGGAAGTCCAAACAAGGCTAGCGCGGAATCCCGCCAGGTGCGGCTCAGCGCGCGAGCCCGGCCCGCTTCGCCCAGTCGCCGGCGCAGGGCGGCATCGCCGACCAGACGATCAAAGGCCTGGGTCAGTGCCACCGTGTCGCCGGGGGCCACCAGCAGGCCGGTTTCCCCATCGATCACGGCCTCGGGCACGCCTCCGATTGCGTGAGCGACCACGGGCAGTCCGTGGGCCCCTGCCTCGAGGTAAACCAGACCGAATCCCTCGACGCTGTGTCCGTGCGGCATGCTGGTCATCGCGAAGATATCCGCCTGGGCGTAAATGGAGCCGAGCTGGGCGTCGGGGATATCGCCTAGGAAACGCACCGGAAAGTCGGCCGAGGCGGCGGCGGCGTTGAGCAACTGGTCGTAGTTCTCCTTCCCGTGGGCCCCGACGAGCCAGTATTCCGTGGTGGCGCGACGCGCGGGAGGCAGGGCCTTGAGCGCATTGATGACTTCGAGCTGGCCCTTGCGGGGGTTGAGCCGGGCCACGGTCAGGATGATGGTCTTGGCGCCGGGCAAGGTGGCCGGAGAGGACTGGGTCAGACGAAGGTCCGCGCGCAGAGCCCCCGGTGTCACGGCCACGCGGTGCGTTGCAACCGGGAAGGATTGCTCCAGCAAGCGGCGGGCGTATTCGCTCACGACACTGATGCGCGTGGTCTTGGCCAGCAGGTGGCGGGTGCTCCAGCGCAGGATGCCGCGGGAAGCCAGGCGCTGAATCTCCGATCCGTGGAAAGTGAGCATCAGGCGCGCTGGCCGAATGGAATCGGAATACTGCAGCAATAGCATGGCCAGAACCGGACCGGGCTCCGGAATGTACAAGGTGGCATTGCCCAAACCGGGGGCTTGGGCAACCAGTTCGCGCGAAATGCGCCATTGGCTCCGGAGACTGTGATCCCCGGCCAGCGGCAAGCGCCGGATCTGGAAGGGCCAGGCAGGTTCGGCGACACCCTTCGGCAGGGCCGGGGCCCAGACTTCCACCGCATAACCGAGGTCGACGGCCGCCTTGGCCATCTCGGCTGCATACACGGCGATCCCGCCTCGGTGAGGGTAGAACTCGTGTGTGACCAGGACGAGGGGATGGGGAGAACCCGGTTGCGGCATGGGATAGATTGGGGGTGCACGGGTCACGCCGTGCGGGGACCGCATGTCGCCTCGCATCAACCGTCGAGTCAATATGCTAAATATTAGTTATTGGCCCGGTTTTTACGAGCGAAGGGAGGAGGGTTTTTGAAGTTTACATGTCTTAGGGATGTAACATACCTGATTCACCAATGGCACAGTCAGTTAACAACCATTCCGGCGTTGTCGTTAAACCGTTCACCGCCGAGGATGATGCAAATCTCAGGGAATCGCTTAAACGCTGTTCAGCGGCTACTTATGAAGCGGCCGCCCAGTTCAGGAAAACCGGTAACACCGAGCATCTGCCTGCCATCGTGCTCGGTATCATCGAGCGCTACGTTGAACCGGACCTTCGCGCGAAGCTGAAGGATTCGGATGATGACCTGCGGATCATTGAGGATCTGGGCATCGATTCACTGACGATGATGGAGATCGTTATCTTGGTCGAAGACGTCCTCCAGATGACCATCAACAATGAGGAACTCCGGCATCTCCGTACGGTCGGGGA
>JBDKHE010000517.1:0-3556 GCA_039797805.1 Verrucomicrobiota bacterium | reverse complement strand
TCTTCGGAATTGTCGCTCAGCAACTGGTTCACTTGTTCCAGTTGCCGGTAAGACTGTCCGCGCTTGATCAGAATATCGATCTGCGACGGCCGGAACGGTTTCACCAGATAATCAAAGGCGCCGGCCCGCATGCACGCCACGGCCGACTCGATGGTTCCATACCCTGTCACCATGACCACCAGCGGGTGCTCCGGCAGTGTCGCCAGTCGTTCCAGGAAGTTGTGGCCGTCGCCATCCGGCAGCCGGATGTCGAGCATCACCAGGTCAAAGGACTCCTTGTGGGTGACCGCTTCGGCCTGAGCAAGATTCTCGGCCAGGGTTACAGAAAACTTGCGGCGTGTAAAAATCTCCTGAAGGAGACTTCGCACAACCGGCTCGTCCTCCACGATTAGTACTTTCTCTAAAGGCATGGGTTGGCTGCGATGGTGATAGCGAAGGACTAAGAAAAGGAATCAAAAGGTTCAACGTCTATTCTGCGATCTTTTCCAAGATTTCCCTCAAGATTTTCAAATTGCGGCCGAATGGGAAGACACGAGGCACTCCGTGCCCTGATGTCATGCAATCCCGACTCCTTACTTTTCTCTCCGACTTTGAGCGCACTTTGCTGACTGACGACCCCACCCCGGACAACGGCACCTGGCAGAACCACCGCACCGTGAACTACGGGAGCGGCCTGGCCAGAATCCAACTCAACGTTTTGACCGTGGACAAGACGATCAAGCCGCGTGGCGGTGTGCTCTTGCAAGGCTATGCCCTCGCCGATGGTACGCCCTGCCTGAAGGCCAGCTTGAGCTGGGCCGGAGCCGAAAGCCCAAGCGTGTTCGCGATTTTCCCCAAACCCGGCAAAGACTGGAAGGGTGAAGCCAAGCGTCTGGCCGCCGAATGGATGGCGGGACCGCCGTCGGCGGACCAAGCCATGGAAAACCCGGAGCCCATCATGGCCGAAGCGGCCGCGGGCTAACGACTGACATTCCCTCAGAGGAATAAGCGCCAGGCATTCCGGAAACTGCCGGGAGTCCCTCATTGGCACGCACGCTGCGACCAATCGAAGTTTCCAATTCGAGGAAGCGAGCCCAAGCCACGTAACACGGGCTGCTTCCGGATATATTCCCAGCCGGGACCGATGGTACGAACCACTGCCGACCACCGGCCTCAGGCCGCCGTGTTCAGGCGTGATTCGGCGACGGTCGAGCTGAGATAGGCGGGCAATACCCGCTTGAGCCGACTGCGTGCGTCCGAAACCCGGCTCAATTCGACCTGCAACCGGTGAAGCTGTTCATCGAGAAAATGATGACTCTGACTCCATCTATTGAGCAGCAGTTGAACCCGGGGGCGCAACTGCTGGACAGCCGGATCGCTGGCCAGGCAGCAGAGCTTCTCGACCAATGGACCGCTCCGCTCCCTCACGACCACCGCTTCGACAAAATCCATCGTGCGGATGAGCGTGGTTTCCTCGATGAGCATCTCTTCGAGGGCTCCGAGCAATCGGGAGGCGGTCTGGGATGCGTCCATCTTCAGGCCACGTGATGCATGTCCCGCTGGGGCGCGGCGGTATCCTGGGTGCGGAGCATCTCGCTCCAGGCATTGCGCACTTCCGTGAGCAACCGCTCAACCTCGGCGATGGGTGCCGACTGTTTCTTCAGATTGGCCTCGACCAAACGCCGGTCGTAGTAGTCATAGAGCTGGTACATCGTGCGGGCAAACTCGCCGCCTGCCTCGAGATTGAGGGTACCCTGAAGCTCTGCGATAATCTTTTGGGCTTTGACCAGATTGCTGTGAACCATCTCGAGCTGCCGGGGATCTGTAGCCGACTGGTCACAAGCCTTTTTGGCAATGGCCAGGGAGTTGATCGCGGCATCAAACAGCATCAGCACAAGCTGGCCGGGGCTGGCGGTAAGGACCGAATTGGCACGGTAGGTCCGCGCGTAATCCTGGGCGTACATGGACTGGGAAAGGTCAGTCGGCTTGTTCGCTTAGGTCAGGTGAGCGCAGGAGAGCCTCGCCTACCTTACGAAGGATTTCCGGCGATGGGTAGGAAGGATCGGCGGCCAGCAACCGAGCACGATCCACGACTTCCGGGCGGATTTCGGGCTGCTCCTGGAGCGCCGCCTTGAGGGCAGCGGTGTTTTCGGAATTGAAACGATCGGCACCGAGGGTGGCGGCAGCCGGCGATTTGGCCTGAAGGACGAGTCCTTCGGGACGGAGAATACGATCAGATGAGGACGTTGAATTAATCATGGGCTTTCGTTTAGACGTACGGTCAGCCTCTGACTGTTGTTACAGGGAACGCCGTTGAGTTATTAAATAGTATCGTCTCCGAGGAAGGAGACTTGAGCGGTTTAGGTGTAAAAGTCTGCTTTAAGCGTCTGGCAGTCAATCAGCGAGGAGGCAGCGTCCGGCACATGATCTCCACGGCCACGGCGCCGAAGCGCAAGGGGCTCTGAAGGGCGGCCTGCATCGCATCGAATGGCGCATTGCGGTCGCCACGTTGGTAGTAGCTGCGCACACTGTTGCGCATGCGCTGATCGTCGGCGGAAAACACTTCATCGAAAGCCCACACCAGGCGGACGTCCCGGGTACTGGCCAGTTTGGAGCGAAACCCCACCGACAATGGCCGGTAAGCCCGGTAAACGGTCAGATCGGTAAATATCACGGCATCAACTGCGTAGACTTGGGCCAGCTTTTCCAGGAAACCTGCAGGCAGAGCCGCAACCGAGGAAAACTCCTCCGCGCCGAAGAGGCGGTGGCAGTCCGCGCGGGAGATCACGACGACTTCGAATCGGTTTTGCTGCTGCAAGGCGCTGAGCAGGACCGGGTCCAGTGCTGCCGCCGACTCCGGTCCCGCCACCACCCCACCGTATATGGGCAGGAGCGCGACCCGGCGGATGTCGACGGGCAATCGGCTTTCGCCGCGGAAATTGACGGGTTGGTAATTGGCCCCCTGGTCGAGCCCGGCGCGTTCGGCGATCTTCGGCACTGAGTTGCATCCGGCCATGACCAAGGTTGCAGCCACCACACCTAGACAGAGAAGGGATCGGAGCGCCATCATTTGGAGGTGTTGTTGCTAAAGGCGTTGGTCAAGGCCGTGCTTTGCTGTTGGATGCGGGATTGAGCCGTTTCCATGGCAATAAAACTGTTCGTTAGCAATTCACGTTGCTGGGTCATCCGCCGCTCCAGATCAGCAATCTGCCGATCGATATCGGAATTGGTCTTGGTCAGCCGCGCCTGAGCGTCCGTGCCCAATTTGGCCTGATTGCCCAGGAGCGTGTCGAATTTCGCGGCAAAACCCGTCGTGGCGGAGGTGAAAAACGCTTCCACGTCACCGGCATGATCCGCCAAGGCCGCATCGAGCTTGTCGCTGTTCTTGATGGAAAGTTGTCCGTTCCGATCCAGATCAAGACCAAAGTCATCAATCCGCTTGATGGTGCCGGTCAGTCCCGCGACGGCCTGAAAGGCCAGGTTGCGCAAATCCCGCCCCCACGCCTGGACATCACGGTTGTCGGTCAGCACGGAGGGCGTGACCTTCCCGTCGGCGGAGGTGATCTTGGTCTTCTCG
>JBDKHE010000516.1:0-5310 GCA_039797805.1 Verrucomicrobiota bacterium | reverse complement strand
ACCTCGAGTTCGCTTTGAGCATCGGCGTGGACATGGTCGCGCTGTCCTTCGTGCGGTCGGCGGCCGACGCTGATCTGGTTCACGCGGTGATGGACCGGGTGGGCAGACGGGTACCGGTGATCGCGAAGCTGGAGAAGCCCGAGGCCGTCGACAACCTGGAGGCCATCGTGCTGGCCTTCGACGCCGTGATGGTGGCCCGCGGGGACCTCGGTGTGGAGTTGCCACTGGAAGAAGTCCCGCTGGTCCAGAAGCACGCCATCCAGATCGCCCGGGAGAACGCCAAGCCGGTGATCGTCGCGACCCAGATGCTGGAGTCGATGATCGAGAACTCCCGTCCGACCCGCGCCGAGGCGTCCGACGTCGCCAACGCCATCCTCGACGGCGCTGACGCCGTGATGTTGTCGGGGGAGACTTCAGTCGGCAAGTTTCCTCTGGAAGCGGTCCGCACCATGGCGCGGATCATCTCCCGGGTGGAGCAGGACTCCACCGGTGGGCCGCTGGCACACGTGCCGCGCACCAAGCGTGGCGTCATCTCGTATGCGGCCCGCGATATCGGCGAGCGGCTCGACGCCAAGGCTCTGGTCGCCTTCACCTCGTCTGGCGAGACGGTCCGCAGGCTGGCCCGGCTGCACAGCCGACTGCCCCTGCTGGCCTTCGTCACCGAGCCCGAACTTCGCAACCGGCTGGCGCTGGTCTGGGGCACCGAGACCTACATCGTCCCCGAGGCCGACAGCACCGATTCAATGATCCGGCAGGTCGACCATGCGCTGCTGGAGTTGGGCCGCTACCAACGCGGCGACCTTGTCATCATCGTCGCTGGCGCGCCGCCGGGCACAGTAGGCTCGACCAACCTGATCCATGTGCACCGGATCGGCGAGGACGACCACTAAGGGAGCGCTGGATTCGTGGCGAGAGCGGACTTCGAGGACCTGCTGGCGATCCTCGATCTGGCGCCCGTTGGCGACGACGTTTTCGCGGGACGGCATCCGCGCAAGAACCCGATCCGGACTTTCGGCGGTCAGATGATGGCCCAGGCATTCGTGGCTGCCAGCCGCACCCTGTCCAATCCGCTGCCGCCCAGTGCGCTCTCGGTGCACTTCATCGCCGGCGGTGACCCAGCATCCGATATCGAGTTCCACGTCATCCGGCTGCGTGATGAGCGCCGCTTCGCCAATCGCCGCGTCGACGCCATGCAGGGCGGCAAGTTGTTGGCCACCGCATTGGTGTCATACCTGTCCGGCGGGCATGGGCTGGAACACAACTTCGACATGCCGACCGTGCCCGAACCACACGGATTGCCGACCATCGACGAACTGCTCATCGGCTACGAGGAAGTGGTCCCACTCTTCGCGGAGGCGATGCGGCCGATCGAGTGGCGCTACACCAACGACCCCGCCTGGGTGATGCGCGAAAAGGGTGAGCGGCTGCCCCGGAATCGGGTCTGGATGAAGGCCGACGGCCAGTTGCCCGAGGACCCGGTGCTGCACACCGCGGCGATGATCTATTCCTCGGACACCACGGTGCTCGACTCGATCATCACCACCCACGGGCTGTCTTGGGGCTGGGACCGCATCTTCGCGGTCACCATCAACCACTCGGTGTGGTTCCATCGCCAGGTCGATTTCTCCGACTGGGTGTTGTACTCCACCGGGTCGCCGGTCGCCGCGGAGTCCCGCGGACTGGGTATGGGGCATTTCTTCAATCAGGCCGGACAGGTCGTGGCGACGGTGGCCCAGGAGGGCATCGTGAAGCACTTCCCCGGGACGGGGACTACTAAGGCTTAGCGGACCGGAGCCTTGGTCTGGGGGAAGTGATTCTCCACCGACTGACGGAGCTGGTCGGCGCAATCCTGCGCCTTGCTGGAGTCCTGGCCGGCCTGCTGCATGCAATCGACGTAGTCGGTCGCTCCAACCTGCTTGAACACCGGAAACCAGAAGAGCGGGATGAACAAGAGCCCGACGACGATCGCGATCACGCCGAGGATCACGCCACTGAGTGCCACGCCGCGATTATTGGCTTCGGACCTCTTGACCCGGGCGAGCCCGACGAAACCAAGGATGATGGCGATGATCCCGAGGACAACGCCACCGGCGACGGTAATCGTCAGGAGCAGGCCGATGATCGCCACGACAAGCGACGCGACGCCGAGTCCGTTACGGATGATGGGCGCGGCGCCGGGGTAGTAGTCCCCGTATGTCGGGGGCGGGTAGCCGCCGGCATACGGCTCTGGCGGATACGAATACGGATACGGCGCCTCGGGTTTGCCCTGCCACTCCGGAGTCTCAGTCATCACTCGCATTTCGTGTCACGCGGGAAATGGTCTCGCTCGCCAGATTACTCGCTGAACGGCCCGGAAAAAGGAAGAGCGCGGATCGACGATGGCCGTGTGCCATCGCGATCCGCGCCCTTGCTGATTGTCGGATGATTATCAGCGTGCGGCGAGAGCCTCGCCGACCGCGGTGCGGACCTCGGTGCCGGCCTTGCGGATCCCGAAGGAGGCGACGATCTCCATCACGCCCAGGATGATCAGCCAGATGCCGACGACCAGGGTCAGGGTCGCCAGCGAGGTGATGGGCGCCGCCATCACGATGATGCCGGCGAGCAGGGTGATGATGCCCAGGAAGATCTGCCAGCCGCGGCCCGGGGTTCCCGGTTCGCTGATCGCGCTCGCGGCCTCGGCGACGCCTCGGAAGATGAAGCCGATGCCGATCCAGATGGCCAGCAGCAACACCGAGTTGGCGATGCTCTTGAAGCAGAGCACGGCGAGTACCACGGACGCGGCGCCACTGATGAACAACAGTGCCCGGCCGCCGCCGGTGATGTGCAGGGTGAAGGCGTGGAAGACCTGCGAGATTCCGGTGACCAGCAGGTAGGCCCCGAAGAAGATGGCCGCGAGAACGATGGTCTCATCGGGCCACTTCAGCACCATGCCGCCGAGGATGACCGAAAGGATTCCGGTCAGCAGTACTGACTTCCAGAGGTGGCCGGCGAGCGGTCCACTAGGGATGTTTGTCATGGGCGGCAGCTTACCCACGCCCGGGTCAATTTCCCCTTTCCGGCAGGTCACGATTTGGCATTTGAGCAGGCCGGTAGCACAGTTGCGCGGTGCTTTTCGCTCCGGTCGGATAGTGTCCCGCCAACGGCAAATTCATCGGAAAGGGCAACTGTGTTCACAGCTCACGACAATGGGGTTCGTTGGTGGCAGGCAGCGGTCGTCGTAGCGGCCGCAGGCGCCCTCACCCTTTCGGGTTGCTCCAAGGGCAGTGAGTCCGGATCGGGCTCTGCCGCCGGCGGCGCGACCACCGCGGTGAAGGTCCAGAAGGTTGATGAGACCGCTGCCACCGTTCCCGAGGACATCAAGAATTCCGGCAAGCTCGTCGTCGGCGTGAACATTCCCTACGCGCCCAACGAGTTCAAGGACGAAAAGGGCCAGATCGTCGGGTTCGACGTGGACCTGATGAACGCCGTGGCCGCCACGATGGGCCTGACCGCGGACTTCCGTGAGTCCGACTTCGCCAAGATCATCCCCTCGATCCAGCAGGGCACCGTCAACGTGGGCATGTCCTCGTTCACCGATACCAAGGAGCGCGAAGCCTCCGTCGACTTCGTCGACTACTTCACCGCCGGCATCCAGTGGGCCAAGCGTCCCGGCACCGAGATCGACCCGACCGACGCGTGTGGCAAGAAGGTCGCCGTCCAGGCCACCACCACCGAGGAGACCGAAGAGCTCCCGGCCAAGAGCAAGAAGTGCGTCGACGCCGGTAAGCCGGAGATCCAGATTCTCAAGTTCGACAGCCAGGACGCGGCCACCAACGCGGTGATCCTGGGTCAGGCCGACGCGATGTCGGCTGATTCGCCGGTGACGGCGTACGCGATCAAGCAGAGCAACGGCAAGCTCGAGGCAGCCGGGGACCTCTTCGAAGCGGCGCCCTACGGCTGGCCGGTCAAGAAAGACTCGCCGCTGGCTCAGTCGCTGCTGAAGGCGCTCGACCACCTGATCGCCAGCGGCGACTACAAGAGCATCGCCAGCAACTGGGGTGTCGAGAAGGGCATGATCGCGAAGCCGGGCATCAACGGCGCCACCAGCTGATTGAGATGACTGTCGTCGAGAAGGCGGTGCCTGCTGCCATCGACGCGGTGCCACTGCGGCATCCGTGGCGATGGGTGGCGGCGGCCGTCATCGCCGTCCTGGCGGGGCTGTTCGTCTACGGCGCGGCCACCAATAAGGCCTACGGGTGGTCCACCTACGCGCAGTATCTGTTCAACGAGCGGATCCTGCTCGGGGTGTGGAACACCCTGCAACTCACCGTCTACGCCATGGTGATCGGCGTGGTGCTCGGCATCCTGCTGTCGGTGATGCGGCTCTCGCCGAACCCGGTGTTCCAGGGAGTGGCCTGGGTGTTCCTGTGGGTCTTCCGCGGTACCCCGGTCTACGTCCAGTTGGTGTTCTGGGGTCTGCTCCCGACGATCTATCAGAATGTGCAACTGGGCGTGCCGTTCGGGCCGACGCTGTTCCACTTCAATCTGCAGTCCCTGTCCATTCCGTTTCTTTTGGCAGTGATCGGCCTGGGCCTCAACGAGGCGGCCTACATGGCCGAAATCATCAGGGCTGGAATCACTTCGGTACCCGAGGGGCAGCAAGAGGCGTCCACGGCTCTGGGCATGTCCTGGGGAATGACGATGCGGCGCACCGTTCTGCCGCAGGCGATGCGCGTCATCATCCCGCCCACCGGCAATGAGCTGATCTCCATGCTCAAGACCACCTCGCTGGTGACCGCGGTGCCCTACTCCTTTGACCTGTACAGCATCGCTTCGCGGGAGATTGCCGCGCGCATCTTCGAACCGGTGCCGATGCTGATGGTCGCGGCCACCTGGTACCTGATCGTGACGAGCATCCTGATGGTCGGCCAGTACTACCTGGAGAAGTACTTCTCCAAGGGCATCTCTCGCAAGCTGACCTCCAAGCAGCTCGAAGCTCTGGCCAAGGCACAGACTGAGGCGGGCCACGTATGACCGAGATGGTGCGGGCCGAAATGGTCTGCAAGAGCTTCGGGGCACTTCAGGTCCTCAAGGGTGTGACGCTCTCGGTTGAGCGCGGGCAGGTGCTGGTCCTTGTCGGGCCCTCGGGCTCCGGCAAGTCGACCTTCCTCCGTTGCATCAACCATCTGGAGACCGTGACGGCCGGCCGGCTCTATGTCGACGGAGATCTGGTCGGCTATCGCGAGAAGGGCGGAAAGCTCCACGAGATGTCCCCGCGCGATGCGGCCAAGCAGCGCCGGGACATCGGCATGGTGTTCCAGCACTTCAACC
>JBDKHE010000515.1:0-4967 GCA_039797805.1 Verrucomicrobiota bacterium | reverse complement strand
CTCCGATCCCCAGCACCGGCCAGCGCACACGGGGCAGGGCGAGTCCGGTCACCAGCAACAGTCCGATCAGCCACCCCGGCATCACGGCCTGCGCCCAGCCGCCCAGCAACTGACGCCACACTTCGCCTGAGAACAAGGCCGCCAGATCAAACAGGCCCCAGTTCCCCACCGAGAGATTGTGCGAGGTGAAGATCCAGGCCGAGGCATGCGCGGCCTTGATCGGATCCGTGTAGCTGATCCACCAGCGCAAGGCCCCCAGGGGCACCGCCACGGTCGCCAGTCCCCAGGCCATCGTCAGCAAAACCGCCTTGGCACCGCGTCGGGCGATCAGGTCGCGAGCCAGCATCCAGATGCCGTACCCCGCGCCCGGCAACAGCCAGACGGCCAAGGTCGCGCTCTTGATCAGCGCCGCCGCCGTGCCCGCGATTATCGTGAGCAGCAACCAGCCGCAGCGCCGTTCATCCATCGTGCGCACAAAGCCCAGCAGGAACCAGGCGCAGGCCATCAACTCCATCGACTCCATCAGAAAGGCCCGGCTGTAGAACACATAGACCGGACACGTCAGCACCAGCGCCAGAATGTACAGACGCCGCGGCCCCGACAGCCGGAACCGCCCGAGCAACAACCAGAGCGCAGGCAACATCAGGTAGAAGCAGCCGATCGAGATGGCGCGGGCAGCCAGGATGTGCGGCCAACCCGTCGCCCGGCTCAGCCCGACGACACTCCACTCGTAGAACGGCACTTCCAGCAGCAGGGACACCCAGGGCTTGCCCAGCACCGGCGTTTCATAGAGCAGCGAGAAATTATTCTGCTGGTCGATGTAGTAGCTGATGAGGGCCGTCTGCGCCTGCCGGAACTCATGGCCCGGCATGAACGGCACCGTCAGGTGCCACGTGACGCAGAGGAAGTGATAAACCAGTGCGAGGATGAAGATCCCGCCCAGCAACCAGGTTTCATGGCGGGGTGTTTCCTGACTGGGCATGTAACCCCAGAAAAAGGCCCGACCCCGCGGGAGCAATCCCTATCCGGAGCAGCGCCCGCGGGCCCAACGATTCGATCCGTAGGGGCGCTGCTTGCCGGCGCCCGCGGGCATTTGCATTCGAAGCCCCGCTCTGACGGGAAAGACTTTCGCATCGCGTGAGGGTAATGTGGGAGCGAGCTTGCTCGCGACTCAGAGCGTGGAAAGTCGCGAGCCAGCTCGCTCCCCCACGACAAGGCCACCCCTGTAGGGTCGGCGCTTGCGCCGACCTCGCTGACGAGGTCGCCGCAAGCAACGTCCCTATCCCGCCGGCGGCGTCCGAATAGTTGCCAAAGGCATCGGCGCCCCCATTCTGCTCCGCCATGTCCCGTTCACTGATCCTCCCTGCGCGTGGGTGCTGATTCCATCGCCGCTTCCACCTGGCCACACGCCGTCGAGGTGCATCCGCCGGATTGGGTTTTTCCGGCCGAGCCGTCGTGGATTGCGGGCTGGATTCGTCCGCAGGGAAACCGCGTGGTGGTTGATGTCCGCGCGCGGATAGACCAACGGGTCATTCTCGGGCTCTCCGGATTGCCCCACCCCGCGTGGGCGCCCGTGGCCGGCCAGCCGCTCGCCGGCTTTTCCTTTCTCTTCGCGCCGCATCCCGGAGCCGTCGAGCTGCGTCTGGAAGCTTTGGATGCTGCCGGGGATTGGACGGAGTTTTTTCGGACGGACATCACCGCGGCGCCGGACGCCGCGCTCGCTCCCATCCAACCCGCCTTGAGCGAGTCCTTCAGCCCGAGCGTCATCGCCTTGGTGCGACGTCGCTTGCTGTCACCCCACCGTTCTTGGGATTGGCTGGCGGACGAGTTGATGGCCACGAAGGTCGCCGAACCGCTCAACGCCTACCCCAACCTGCCCTTCGTCGGCGCCTTGGAAGAGCCGCAGGCCGCGGGTCGCTTCCGCTACGGGGTCGTACCTGCCACGGGTTGGCTGACGAGCCCGGCGTCGGCGATCAGCCGCTTGTACGCTGTCATCGATCCGCGTCCGCCGATCGACCTGCCCTACGGACCAAGCCGGGCTGATATCGCGGAAACATTTCCTGCGCTCGCCGACCGTCCCGGCGCCGTCATTGCGGGGGAGGTACCTTTGCCCGACCAGATCGTCGAGCCCGTGCTACTCAAGGTTTTTGCCGAGCTGGAAAACGGCGAACACCACCTCGCCTTCGCGCAACGCTTCGCGCCCGAGTTTCATCGCAGCCCGGGCAAAATGCCCCCGCTGATTTCGTTCTTCACCTTTGTTCGCGCGGTGCGGGCGCTGCGCGGGGCCGCGGACCGCTATGCGGTGCCACGCCAAGGCCTGAAGACTGCGGCGTTCGCGTTTTGGTCCGCCTACCAGAAATCATCGACGTACCGTCCTGCCCGGGCCTATCGGGATAATCCGTGGCAAGCCTTCCCCGCCGTCTCACCGCCAGCCGCGCCCATTGCCCTGCCCCCGCACCCCGCCATTACCGAGATCGCCCCGGCGGACGACATGCTGGTGCGCGATGCCGCCCCGTATTTCGCCATCGGCCGCGAGGCCTTGGCGCTGGTGCAGCGAGCCTGTGCGGATGCCGGCGCGGATCAGGTGAAGGCGATTCTGGACCTGCCCTGTGGCCACGGTCGGGTGGGCCGTTGGCTGCGCGCCGCTTATTCGGATGCCCGGCTGGTCGCGTGCGACGTGCAGGGTCCGGGGGTCGATTTTTGCGTCAAACACCTCGGCGCCACCGGCCGGCTGGCCAGCGTCAACGGCGACCATTGGGCTTCCCTGCCGGGCCCGTTCGATCTCATCTGGTGCGGATCGCTGTTGACCCACCTCGACCGGGAGCAGTGGCTGGTGCACCTCCGCCAATTTGCCCGCCTCCTCTCTCCGAGGGGCCTGCTGGTTTTCACCTCCCACGGTTTGGTCGCCCTGGACAAGCTGCAGACCGGCGAAAAAGACTACGGATTGGAACAGGCCGCGATCACCCGCCTGTGCGCCGACACCGAGCAGACGGGATTCGGCTACGCCGACTATGTCGATTCACCGGGGTACGGCATCTCGGTCTCCCAACCCGCGTGGATCCGCGAGCTCGTCGCCCTTGAGACCCCCTTGCGCCTCCGAACGATCCACCCCTCGGCCTGGGACCAGCATCAGGACGTGGTCGTGTGCACGCGGTAGTGACTGCGGACCCAGTCGGCTGCGGCTGGACACTGACGCGATATCGGCTGGCCACCATGCGGCCTCATTGCTGTCTTTCCCACTATGAACACCGGTCCGCAGCACGACCAGCCCAGCGAATCCTTTCCGACAAACATCCTCGGCCTGCTGCCGCCGGCCACGCGGACCTCCACCGCGCTCGGACTCTTCGTGTTGGGCGCGGGATTGCTGGTGTTGGCCCTGAGTTGGACCACCCTGGGGACGGCGTATTACCAGCGGGTGCTGCCCTTCTATGACTCCCTTTCGTATCAACAACAGCATGTGGCCATCACCCAGCAATACGCCCGGGAAGGATTCTGGTCCACGGTTGGAACGGTCTGGCGGGAAGGCGGCAACACGGCGCTCAATCGCTTTTCGGCCGCCTTGTTTGGCGGCATTATGGCCAACACCAAGGAAGGGCTCTACGTCTATCTTTTCTCGATCCACTTTGCGGCGATCATCGCGCTGCTGGTCGTTACTTGGCGAGCCACCGCCAGCCTGACCTGGGCCATACTCGCTGTCTCCGCCTGGCTCGCCGCGCTGCCGTTTGCCGAGGCCATCAATGGGATCCTCGATCAACGGATGGATCTGGCCAGCGGTGCCTTTTGCCTGCTGCTCTCCGCCCTGTGCCTGTCTTGGTCGTGGCGTCCTTCGGTCGCCGCCGGCTTGATCGCGGGCCTGGCGGGAGCCCTCGCCGTGCTGCACCGGCCGGTGATGGCGGTAACCGTCGCCGGCATTATGGTCATCTTTTGGATCCGGAGCATCCTTCGGCAAAGGCAGGGCTTGAAATTCTGGCTGGTCCAACTGGGGGCGATGGCCGCGCCGGGATTGGTCATCACCCTGCCCTGGATCTGGACGCATGCCGCCGGACTCAAATTCTACTATCTGATCTGGAATGTCGCCGTGGGAAATGCCGGCTCATCGCTTGAAGCGGCGCAATACAACCTCGGCTGGTTCGCCCATGCCGTGGGCTCACGATACGCGATCATCGTCGCAGCAGCCCTCGCCTGGGGAATCTACCGGAAAATGATCGATTGGCTGGATCTGGCCGCAGTGGCCCTGGCCATTGTGTTCCCGCTGCTGATTTTGATCGTGAGCCGTTCCGTCGGGAATTTTCTGGTGAGTCAGATCCCCCTGGGCTTGCCCGCCCTGATGCTGGCCTGTCTCCGGCCGATGCCTGAAAGGTCCCCCGCGCGGAGTCTCCTGGCCACGATCGGCGCCTGCTCACTGTTTCTGGTTCTGATCGGAACTTCTCTTGCGTCCCTCAAGGCCCAGATCGCCGGCGTACCGGTTCAAAAACGCATCGAAACGATGCGGGTTCTCAACCAGATCGAATCGCAGACCAGTGGGTCCCGCCGGGTACTGTGCGGCTTTCAGACGATTCCGTTGGACCCCAACGGCCTGGTCGCCCTCGCCCGGGAGCAGGGCATGGACCTGAGCATCGGCCGGCTCTATTTTCATCCCGTCGATTTTGGCATCAGCAATGCCGAGGCCCCGTCTCTGACCGAAGCCGAACGCCTGGGTCGCTTCGCGGCCATCCTGCAGCAGATCAAGGCCAGCAGCACACTGCTGATGCTGCCGACCGCGGAGAGCCTCCCTCGATTGCCTCCCGACCCCTACTCGCATGTTCACATGCAGGAAATCCGCCGTGCGGTGGAAGCCGACAAAGATTTCGTCCTGCGCCTGACGACAGCACCAATCGACGGCATTTCCTTGGAGATCTACGCCGTCAATCCACCGACGCCTTAGACTCATCCATGCGGTTGAAGCGACCGGGCGCAGCTCACCCTTG
>JBDKHE010000514.1:0-3051 GCA_039797805.1 Verrucomicrobiota bacterium | reverse complement strand
CCTGTTCGAGCCAGCAGGTCGGCGGCGATGATCTGCAAGCCTTCGAGTTCCTCGTCGCTGATGTTAGCCCGCTCGTTCTTCTCGAAGCCGAACACGAAGAACCAGCGGTTGCCCTTGTTGGTGGCGACCAGCGTCCGCACGCCACCACGCTTGCCGCGGCCCGCCAAACCGACGCGCTTCTTCACCACGCTGCCGCCGAGGTCAGCATCGATCAGGCCGGCTGCCATCTCCTGAACGGCCTTGCAAAGGACGGCATCGGTAAGCTCCGTCTTACGCATCCATCGCTGGAAATGGCGCGTTTTGAATACTCGCGTCATCGTGCTTATTGTGCCACTGAGTGGCATAGATTGTCTACCCACCCATTCCGGCCCCCTGCCCAGCCGACATCACCCTTCAAGATTGGCGACAAACGGCGCCCCCGAATCGACGCGATACCCCATCGCCCGATAACCCCGTTGGCGCTTGTCCCACATCCGCAGCAAGGCCGGATGCCCCGTGTCCACGAAGTCGATGATGCGAACGTCGGTCTTGCTGGCGTGTTCCCGGTGCAGGCGACCGGCGTATTGCGCAAGCGTGCCTTTCCACGAGACGGGCATCGCCAGCACCAAGGTGTCCAGCGGCGGATGGTCGAAGCCTTCGCCGACCAGCTTGCCAGTGGCCAACAACAGGCGCGGCGCGCTGCTTTTTTGACATTCGCCCGTGCAATACGAACGGCTCCGGCACCTGATCCGCCAACGCGGCGCGAATGGCATCGATGTGCTCGGTGCGTTCGGTCAGCGCCAGCACTTTGCGGCCTTGCCGGAAGGCGTCGGTGATCGCGCTGGCGATGGCCGCCGTTCGGGCCGTGTCCTGTGCCAGATGCCGGAACACATCCTGGATGCCCGAATAAGCCCAAGATCGAGGCCACGGGCCGGGCAGAAAAGCGCGAACGGCGCGACGGCGATGAAATCCGGCTCACGACCTTCATCCCGATCAAGATCAGGAAGCGCGGTGGGCGGGCCGTGGTGGTACGGCCTACGGTGGCGCAGGTGCAGGCCAAGACGGCGGCTGTCCACGACCAGCCTTTGCTGACGGCGCTGTCGCGGGCGTTCTACTGGCAACAGTTGCTCGACGACGGCGTGGTCGACACCGGCAGCGAGATCGCCAAGCGCGAGGGGCTGCACCATTCCACGGTGAACGAACTACTGCGCCTCACCCTGCTGGAGCCGGCCATCGTGCAGGCGATCTACACCGGGCAACAGCCCCGGTGCATGAGCCTGCTGTGGTTCCAGCGCAACCCGCTGCCGGTGGACTGGGTAGTGCAGCGCGAGGTCGTGGCGCGGTTCGATGCTTGACCGGCGGGCGCGGTTGATAGCGAACCGGGGCGCGTAAGTGCTTGATTTTGGCTGGCCAAGGCTGCGCCTACCCGCAAGCCAAACAGAGACAAGAGACGACTCTGGCGCAGAAATCGCCGGAAATACCCCGATTTGGAGGCCGAGCGGCGCGACGGCATCCGCAAGCCCATTGGCCGGAACCCCGCGTGGCGCGGGGATTTCGAGCAAGAAAAAGGGCCCGGAGACTATCCGAGCCCTTGTATATGGTGGCGTGCAGTTTACTACCGAACAACTTGCTATTGGGGCCAATGAGCACTGCTGAGGGTTTCTGCGGCAACGTGCTCACGAGCCCTCGATCACCCGAGCCACGTCGCCGTGACACTCTGCACACTTGCCTACCAACAGCAGGTCGCCACCCTTGATGGTTCCGGTGGAATTGGTGATCGTCACTTCGTGGCGGCATTGCCCGCACCAGACGTTGGCCAGCAGACGCTGGCGGATATCTACGGGGATGGACTCCCAACGTTGGCGTGCGGGGCGGGTGAAATCGGGAAGATTCTCAATGGTCATGGCTCATTCCTCACGATTTCAACTTGCGCCACCACCGGGATGCGTATCCAGCCAGCGTTGCCCAAGGGGGGTCAGGCGGTAACGCTGACTGCGGCTGTTGGGCTTGTCGGGCAGGGTCATTTCGATGACGCCCTGCTCCAGCGCCGGTGCCAAATAGGTCTTGCGAAAATGCTCCCGGTCGGCCAGCCCTAGAGCATCCTGGATGGCCTGCCGGGTCATTTCCCCCTCTATCCGTGCCAGCAGCATTCCTACTTGCGGGGTGACTTGCGGGGTGACTTGCGGGGTGACTTGCGGGGAATCTGCTGGAGGGACAAGCGCCAGCGGATGTCGCGGCAAACGGATCACAAACGAGAGGCGGTCGTCGTCCGTCTCAAACAGCGGCGCGGGCGAGCCGTTGGCCGACATTTCCTTCAGGATTTTTGGGATGCCGGTGGAGCGCCCCTCGGTCATCTCCAGTTCTTTCAGGAACTCCCCAATCCGCCGGTTGCGGTAGCGGCGGCTGACAAGACGCCCCGCCTGAAAGTCCTCCAGCCGGATCGACCGATCCGGGCCGGGGAAGCTCAGGATGACCAGCTCTTCGTTACTGATGCGCACCTCGATGGGCTCGCGCTCTTCATACGACCGGTGGTAGACCGCGTTGACCAAGGCTTCCTCGATGGCGGCGTAGGGGAAGTTCCAGACCCGCGTGGCCTCGGCGCGGTCGGGATGCTTGATGACCGTCTCGCGTAGGTAGTTGCGTTGGATGTAGCTCAAGGCCTCGCGCGTCATCCGCGCCAGTGGGCCCTTGAAGATCTTTTCCTCGAAGCGATCACCGCCCGCACCTTGGGGAAACCAGACCACATCGATCTGCACGCCGGGAAAAAATCGCTCCGGCGTCTCATTGAAAAACAGCAGGCCCACGTTCTTGGGCCACGGTGACTCGGTGGGCCCGCCCGCCACGTTCATCTGCCGCGCCAATGCCTCGACCGATAATCCTGGGGCGTCCGCCGCCAATGCGCTATCCACCTCCTTCAAGAATGCCTGCATCAGGGGTTTGGACAGATCGTCGATCCGTGCCGACTGGTTGTAGCGGTCGTCGAATGGCACCTTGGCCGCCAGGCTCAACAATTCCTGCTCGAACTCGCTCTTTGCCTCCACCGTGCTGCTGTACCGGCGGATGTAATAGCGC
>JBDKHE010000513.1:0-6176 GCA_039797805.1 Verrucomicrobiota bacterium | reverse complement strand
GCCCAGCAACAGCGTTTGAAGCCCCCCGTGCTGCCGGCGCGCATCAAAACGAAAAGCAATCCGCCCGGTGCCGTTCGCACCTATGCCGTGATGGATATCGCGGCCGTGCGGTTGCTCGCGGCCGGCGGCGACGCCGCGGCGGCCTACGATCTCGGAACCGCCTACAGTCGCGGTCAAGGTGTTCCGGCCGACTCGATCGCCTCGCGCTTCTGGATCCAGCTCGCCCAGAATGCCGGTCTCGAAATCCCCACCTATGCCAAAGGCGATCTTGCCGCGCAGGCCGCGTTTTGGCGCCGCCTGGGCGAGCAAGGGTCACGCATGGGTCTTTATCTTCACGGCTACATGTTGCGTGAAGGTCAGGGTGGACCTCCCGACCTGGAGGCCGCTCATGTTGCCTTCAAGAAGGCCGCCGCCGCCGGTCAGCGCGAAGCCATGGTGGCGATCGCGCAACAGTATCGCACGGGCCAGCGTGCCGACCTCGACCTGGATGCGGCGCGCAAGGCGCTGGAGGAAGGCGCGGCGCATGATCATCCGCCGGCGGTGGCGGAGTTGGGATGGATGTACGAGGCCGCGGCGGGCGTGCCGCGCGATCTGACGAAGGCGGCCGGGTTCTATCGCCGCGCCGCCGAGCAGGGGTACGTCTGGGCGATGAATCGCTATGCCAATTTCCTGTTTGCCGGTCACGGAATCCCGAAGGACGAGGCCGCGGCCCGTCCGTGGATGCAAAAGGCGGCGGCGCAGGGCGACACCGGCTCAAAGACGGCGATCGCCGCGATTGCGGCGGGCAAGTACGAGCCGCCGCGACTGGCGCTGTACGTACCGGCCAAACAATTGCGCCCGCTCTTCGACGTGGCGAAACGCCGGCAGCAGGCCGAGGCCGGGGATGCGGCCGCCTGCTACGATCTGGCCTATGCGCATTGGCAAGGTTTGGGCGTGCGTCAGAACAATCCCGAAGGCATGCGCTGGTTTGAGCGGGCGAAAGCGGCGGGTTGGCAGGTCGTGGAAGCGGGAAGCACGGCTGCGGAAACGAGGGCGTTGTGGCAACGCTACGCCGAACAAGGCTCGATCGTCGCGCTGGGGAAGGTCGCGTTGGTGACCTACCCGCACACACCCGAGGCGGTCGCGACCATCCGCCGCGCGGCCGACGCCGGTTCCCTGGTGGCGCAACGGCTCCTGGCCGGGCGCTATCGCGACGGGCTGGGCGTAAAGGCCGACCAAGCCGAGGCGCTTGCCTGGATGCGACGGGCGGCCGAGCTTGGCGAAGCGGAGGCGCAGGTGATGCTGGGGTACGCTTACGAGTTTGGGCAGGGCCTGCCGAAGGATCACACGGAAGCCACACGTTGGTATCGGCTCGGCGCCGAGGGTGATAGCCGGATCGGCATGGCCAATCTCGCCAACCAACTCACCCAGGGACTCGGGGTCGCGGCGAATCAGCCGGAGGCGGCCAGCTGGTATCTGAAACTCGCCGGCTTGCCGGCGGAGCCCGTCTCGCCCGCCGAAGCCGCGACCCGGATCCGCGCCAAGGTGGAAGAGGGTGACGCGTCGGCCTACGCGGTCTGGGGGATCATGCTGCGCCGTGGCTTTGGCGTGCCGCTGAACAATGACGCCGGTTTCACCTACGGGTTTGCGGCTGCGAATATCGGTCAGCCCATCTACCAGTTGAGCTGGTTTGAGTCGGCAGGTTTGCGCCGGGCTCCGGCGTTGCGGCAGGCGGCCGGTTTGCTGACCAAGGCGTTCGACTATATACTGGAGGAGAAGGCGGAAGATCCCGCGTACGCGGAGAAACTGGAGCGCGGCGAATTGCCGACTCTCGAAGCGATCTTCAAACTGGCGCGTCCGGAAAACGCGATCGCCGTGCGGGTCTTGCGGGGGATCGAGGACGGCTCGTTGGACCTGGCGCTGGCGCGCGAGGCCGGACAGAGCCACGAACCATTCAAGATCAACGGTCTGATCCCGCTCGTGAGCGCGGCTACGGAGCGCACCGAACTCGCCGGGCAGCCGTGGCTGTTAAGGCTCGCGGGCGTGGCCACACCGGCGGCGGATGCCGCGGCCGTGGAGAAACTCTTCCAGGCGGCCCTGCTCACGCCGGAAACGGACGCGACCGCGACCGCCCGGTTGCTGGCGTTGCGCCGCCTGGCCGCCGCGCGGCTGTACTACGGCATCGGGCGCGCTGCCGACCGTCCGGCCGCACTCGCGTGGGCGCTGCTCTCGATCTCGAACGCCGACTCGCTGTTCGCGGTCGATCTGCTCTCCCGTGAGTTGAACCCTGACCAGATCGCCTCGGCCGAGGAGCTCTACCAGCGCATCACGGCCCGCCTGACCCCTGCGTCCAAGTAGTCTGCATCACGCCAATGCTTCATCCTATCATGTACCGTTTCCATCGCCTTCTGTCCGCGGCGTTGCCCGCGCTCCTCGTCACCGTCGCCCTGGCCGCTCCGGCGGATGACGATCTGTTTTCCTCGAAGCCGGGAGCCAGACCCACGGCGCCGGTCACGAAGTTGGCTCCCGGCGAACTGCCCGCCGTGGTCACCGCGACTCGCGTGGCCACCGGGGAGGGCGGGGTTGAGACCTGGCAACTCGGCGGCGTCGGGGATTCATTGCGGGAAGCGACCTTCCTGAAGCAACGTTATGCATTGGGCACCGCCAGAGGCGGATTGTTGTTTTCTGCTGACGGCCAGCGCTGGGAAACCGCGCAGCTGCCCGCCAAGGAGTCCGTCCGGCAGATTCTGCACGACGACGAGGCTTGGGTGGTAACGACAGAACGGAACGCGCCTTATCTGCATTTCTCGGCTGACGGGAAGCGGTGGACCTCGAACCCCGTCTGGAAATTCTCAAGCGAGCGACTGGCCGTGCACCACGGCCTGTTTTGGGCCGCAGGCGATATCCTGGGCACCTTTGGGATTTGTTTCAGTGCCCGGCTCGACGGAAAAACGGCTGACAAGCTGCCGATTTGGGACGGCAAGGTTCCGTCAGGGGTCGATCCCACGGTTGCGCTGCAAAGCGGAGGTCGGTTCTTTCTGGTCAAACCCAATGGCGAGCTGCTGACGAGCGACAACGGCGAATATTGGTCGGTGGAGATTCCGGACAGCTCGCTCAATCGCGCCAACGGGGCGTTTCTCGCGGAGGGGAACAATCGTGCTGTATTGATTCTCTTGATCAACTCCCGGGCCAAGGACCGGCAGCTCATGATTCGTGCCCAGGAGGGGGTGGACGGTGCTTGGTTGGTTGCACGCGATGTACCGTTTGCGCATGCGCGGGGTTTGGCGTACGGAGGCGGAAGATTTGTCACGATCGGAACGACGAGCGCCGGCCAGTTCAAGGATCCTGCGCTGTATGAGTCTGTTGACGGCCTTGCCTGGACGCGCGTGGCGGCACTCGACGCCGATGTCACGGGAGTGGCCTTCGGCCCGGCGGGTTTTGTCCTAGGCGGTCCGATGGGAAAATTCTATGTCTATCAGCCAAGCGCTTTGCCGGAGAAGCCGGCCTTGGTCCGCGCGGCGACGCCGATGCCTCCTATCCGGGTCAAGGATTTCGGCCGCAACTATTCCGGCAAAGGAAAATATCGCAAGGAGACGGGACCCCAGACGCCCGAGCAACACCGGGTGCGCGATCTGGATAACCTTCTGCCCAAGGCGCTCAACGGCGACGCCGCCGCGAAGCGCGAACTGGCAATGGCCGCCATCGAGGGCCGGTATGTGGAAAAGAACCCTTGGATGGCGGAGAAATGGCTGCAGGAGGCAGTGGCCGCCGGCGACCCGATGGCGCCGCGGGGGTACGCGATGCTGCTGGAACTGTGGAAGCCAGCGACTCCGGCAGCCACCCTGGCCGGACTCTATCGCCAGAGCGCGGAGCGGGGTGACATCCCAGCGATGGTGTGGATGGTGGAGGGACGATTGGGTGCGGGCGTGGTGCCGGAGTCCGAGCGGATGAAGTGGGCCGTGCAGGCCGCGCCGAAGGATGCGGCCTTTGCGAAACGGGAAGAGCATCGCGCCGACTTCGCGGCCAACCTCGCCCGGGCCGAAGCCGGCGAGGCGCAGGCCTGCTATGTCGTGGCGAAGCTGCTGGTTGACGGGGATGGGCTCACCCGGGACGTGGCCAAGGCGGAGGCCTTCCTGCGCAAAGCCATCGATCAAAAGCATCCTGAATCCATGCTCTTGCAGGCCGTCCTGTTGGAGCAGAAGGCGGGCACCGGGGAGTTCGCCAGTCAGGAAGTCGCTGCAGAATTCCGCCGCTTGCTCAGCGCGGCCGCCGACGCGGGCAACCGGGACGCGATGATCCGGCTGGCGGGCTATCTGGCGGAGGGGAAGCGCTCCTTCACGAAGGACGAGCCGCGCGCCTATGGCGTGCACGTCAAATTGGCCGAATCCGGTTACGTGCCGAGCATGGCGATCGTCGGCCGCGTCCTCTACACCGGCACGCTCGCGCCGAAGGACGAGGCGGCCGGGCTCGCGTGGATCCGCAAGGGGGCCGAGGCTAATGATCGGAACGCGAAACTCATGCTCGCTGAAATCGAGAAGCTGGCGGCCCGCGCCGCCGAGCGTCCGCCGCTTGATGCGAAGGTCAACGGCGTGACGCCCGAGGTGTTTGCCGCCTTGCAGGCCGTCCAGATCGCCCCGGTGGCGAGCTTTGACGATGCCACAATCAAGATCCTGTTCGATGCCGTGTGGCATGATGCCGGCTATTCGGCGCTCGACGAGGATCTCGCGCAGGAACTGGCGGCCAGCACGCGGCCGGTGGTCGTGACGACGGCGGACGGCCAGACGATGAACTTCACGAAGACGATTTTGACGCAGCAGCAGGGTAACTTCTCGCAGATCTTCCCGACCGTTTTTCAATCCTCGAACCTCCAGTACTATTTCGTGCTGTGGCAGAGGACGGGCAACGCGGGCCTGTTGGTTGGCGCGAGCCAGGTTAGCAAAGAGGCGCATGGTGCGGTAGCGAACGCTCTCGCCAAGGCCCTCTATGAATCGGCGATCAAGGATTCGGCGAAGCCGTCGCCGGAGCTCGTTCAGTATATCGCCCATTTCAAGACCGGTCATGATGCCGCCAGCCCGGCGGTGCAGAAGGAATACCGGGCGTTGATCCGCAGTGCCCTCGAGACGGCGAAGCTCGCAGCCGGGAGAGTGAACAATACCCAGCTCAACGGCTTCAGCAGCGTGCCGTGGCTCAAGGAACCGGCGGCAGTCACTCCCTAGGGGGTGGGGCGCGGGTTTGAGCCGCATCCATGCATTGAAAAAGGTCGGGCGGAGTCTCCGGACTCCGCCTGTCTTCAATGTGCCAAGAGCGGGTACCGCGCCCGACAACCGAACCAACCGTTCCGCCCAGAGTGAGAACGGGGTCCGACTGCGCCAATCCGGCTAAAGACCACTCCGCTGTCTGAGGCACAAAAAAGCCCCGGTCAGTAAAGACCGGGGCTTTGAGAGGGGATCGAAAAAGATTACTTCTTCGAGTCAGCGATGGCCGCTTGCGCTGCCGCCAGACGCGCGACCGGCACGCGGTAAGGCGAGCAGGACACGTAGCTGAGGCCGAGCTTATGGCAGAACTTGACGGAGTCAGGATCGCCACCGTGTTCGCCGCAGATGCCGAGCTTGATGTCGGGGCGGGTCTGACGGCCCTTGGCGATCGCGATCTGCATGAGCTGGCCGACGCCGGTCTGGTCGATCGAGGCGAAGGGGTTTTTCTTCATGATCTCGGACTCCTGATAGGCGCCGAGGAAGGAACCCGAGTCGTCGCGGGACATGCCGAGGCAGGTCTGCGTGAGATCGTTGGTGCCGAAGCTGAAGAACTCCGCGGTCTGGGCGACCTCGTCGGCGGTGAGGGCACCGCGCGGGATCTCGATCATGGTGCCGACGGAGTAGTTGATCTTCACCTTCTTCTCCTTCTGCACCTGGGCGGCGACCTCGTGGACGATGGCCGTCTGGAGGTCGAGCTCGCGCTTGAAGCCGACGAGCGGGATCATGATCTCGGGCTTGGCCTTGAAGCCGGCCTTGGTCGCATCGGCGGCGGCCTCGAGGACGGCACGGGCCTGCATGCGGGTGATCTCGGGATACTTGATGCCGAGACGGCAGCCGCGGAACCCGAGCATCGGGTTGAACTCATGGAGCTCATGGACGCGGGCCATGATCTTCTCGACCGCGATCCCGAGCTTCCGGGAGAGATCCATCTGCTGCTCCTTG
>JBDKHE010000512.1:0-10783 GCA_039797805.1 Verrucomicrobiota bacterium | reverse complement strand
ATTCCGGCTACGAGCAATATGAATTCGATGTTCCCGTCGGCTCCAAGGGCGACTGCTACGACCGTTACCTCTGCCGCGGCGAGGAAATGAAGCAGTCGATCCGCATCATCCGTCAGGCCGTCGCCAAGTTCCCTTCCGGCGACTGGTTTGCCAAGGATGCCCGCCGCATTTTCGCCCCGCCCAAGGACAAGATCCTCACCTCCATGGAGGAGCTCATCAACAACTTCATGATCGTGACCGAGGGCCCGCAAATGCCAGCCGGCGAGGTGTACTTCGAGGCCGAGAATCCCAAGGGTGTCCTCGGTTTCTACATCGTGAGCAAGGGCGGCGGCGTGCCGTGGCGCATGAAGATCCGCAGCCCTTCCTTCTGCAACCTTTCCATCCTGCCCAAGCTGTGCGTCGGCAACCTCGTGTCCGACGTCGTCTCCATCCTCGGCTCGCTCGACTTCGTCATGGGCGAGTGCGACCGCTGATCTTTGCCGTCGATGAATCTCAAACCTGAAACGCTCAAGCAGATCGACGAAGTCATCACCCATTACCCGGTGAAGCGCAGCGCCACGCTGCCGCTGCTGCACCTGGTGCAGGAGGATGCCGGCTGGATTTCCCCGGAGGCGATCGAGTGGATTGCGGCCAAGCTCGAGCTGCCGCCGATCAATGTCTACGAGGTCGTGACGTTTTATCCCATGTTCCGGCAAAAGCCCATCGGCCGCCGGCACATCAAGGTCTGCCGCACCCTCTCCTGCGCCCTTGTGGGCGGTTACAAGGTGTGCGAACAGTTCGAAAAGGAATTCGGCTGCCACCTCGGCGAGGTTTCGGCGGATGGCGAAGTCACCATTGATTTCGTCGAGTGTCTGGCCAGCTGCGGCACCGGTCCGGTCGTGATGATCGATGACGATCTGCACGAGAAGGTGGACGAGGCCAAGGTCAAGGCCCTCAGCGCCCAGATTCGTCAGGAGGCCGGGAAAAAATGAAGAAGCTGCGCATCATGCACATTCCCCCGGTCCGCTTCGGCCTCGTGCTGGGGCTGATCAACGGGTTTGTGGGCATGATCGTGGCGCCGGTGCTGTTGCTTTCCTTGGGGGCCGCGGCCACCGCGGCCGACCTCAACTACGCGCCCAAGCTGCTCGGCATCCCGTGGCTTTTCGCCGGGGCCGGTGCGCTGTTCATGCCTTTCATCCACGCCGTCGGCGGATTCCTTTTCGGCGTCCTCCTCGCCATGGTCTATAATTTTGCCGCCCGCTGGACCGGCGGCATCGAGATCGTTTTCGACGAATCCCCCCGCTGATTTTCCCTCCCATGTCCGCTCCTCAACAACGCCGCCTGATCTTCGCTCACATCGACGAGCCCGGCTACACCAATGACCTCGCCTGCTACCTGAAGCACGGCGGCTATGAGGTCATGAAAAGGGCGTTCACCCGCAAGCCCGAGGACCTGATCGACGAGGTCAAGAAGTCCGGCCTGCGCGGCCGCGGCGGCGCCGGTTTTCCGTGCGGGGTGAAATGGGGCCTCGTGGACCGCAAGAGCGGCAAGCCCATCTACCTCATCGTCAACGCCGACGAGTCCGAGCCCGGCACCTTCAAGGATCGTTACATCATGCACCAGGATCCGCACCAGCTGATCGAGGGCACGATGATCTCCTGTTTCGCGAACAACGTGAAGCAGGCCTACATCTACATCCGCGGCGAGATGCCCCACGGCGCCCGCATCCTCGAGAAGGCCATCCAGGAGGCGCGTGACGCCAATCTCGTCGGAAAAAACATTCTCGGGTCCAACTACAGTTGCGACATCTTCGTGCATCGCGGCGCCGGCGCCTATATCTGCGGCGAGGAAACCGGCCTGATCGAGTCCCTCGAGGGCAAGCGCGCCAACCCGCGTATCAAGCCCCCGTATTTCCCGGCCGTGCTCGGCCTCTACCAGTGTCCGACGATCGTCAACAACGTCGAGACCCTCTGCCATGTGAAGCTCATCGCCGACATCGGCGGCGAGGCCTACACGCGGATCGGCACGCCCAACAACACGGGCACACGCATCTTCTGTGTCTCCGGTCACGTGCAGAAACCCGGTTACTACGAGTTTGAGGCCGGCAAGATCACCATGGGCCAGCTCCTGAACGACGTCTGCGGCGGCCCGTTGCCCGGTCGCACCTTCAAGGCGGTCATTCCCGGCGGTTCCTCCGCCAAGATCCTGCGCTTCGGCGAACGCTTCAAAGGCAAGCGCAAGGTCGGCGCGGAGATGGTGGACTACGATTGGGGCGTCGAGGACGTCCCGATGGACTTTGATTCACTCGGCATGATCGGCACGATGGGCGGCTCCGGCGGCGTCATCGTGATGGACGACACCGTCAACATGGTGGAGGCGCTCGCCAACATCAACGCGTTCTACTCGCACGAGAGTTGCGGCCAGTGCACGCCCTGCCGCGAAGGCTCGCTATGGATGAAGAAGATCACCACGCGCATGGTGCACGGCGAGGCCCGGGAGCAGGACGCCGCCCTCCTCAAGGGCGTGGCCGACCAGATTCCCGGCCGCACCATCTGCGCCTTCGGCGAGGCCTGCTCGTGGCCGACGCAGAGCTTCCTCGCCAAGTTCGGCGACGAGTTCAAGGGCTACGCCGAGGCCAAGAAGACCGCCAAACCCGCCGAAGCCGCCCCTCTCATCTGATTTCTGCAATGTCGACCGCTCCCGCCAAACCCGCCGACCTCGTGACCGTCAACATTGACGGCAAGGAAATCGCCGTGCCGAAGGGCACGAACGTGATCGAGGCCGCCAAGCTCGTCGGCGTCGAGATCCCGCACTACTGCTACCACCCGAAGCTGACCATCGTCGGCAACTGCCGCATGTGTCTCATCGAAATGGGCATGCCGGCCGTCGATCCCGCCACGAAGACGCCGATCATGGATCCGGCCACCGGGAAGCAGAAGATCAACTGGATCCCGCGTCCGCAGATCGGTTGCGGCACAAATGCCTCGCCCGGTCTCCACATCCGCACGAACACGCCGATGGTGAAAGACTGCCGCGAGGGCGTGACGGAGATGCTGCTCATCAATCACCCGCTCGACTGCCCGATCTGCGACCAGGCCGGCGAGTGCAAACTGCAGGAACACTCCACCGCCTACGGCCGCGGCTACTCCCGCTTTGTCGAGCAGAAGAACGTGAAGCCCAAGCGCACCGTGCTCGGTCCGCGCGTCACGCTCGACGACGAGCGTTGCATCCTCTGCTCGCGCTGCATTCGCTTTTCCAAGGAGATCGCCAAGGATGACGTCCTCGGCTTCATCGACCGCGGCAGCTACAGCACGCTCACGTGCTATCCGGGCAAGCAGCTCGAGAACAATTACTCGCTCAACACGGTGGACATCTGCCCCGTGGGCGCGCTCACCTCGACGGACTTCCGTTTCAAGATGCGCGTCTGGTTTCTCAAGCAGACGCCCGGCATCGACCCGGAATCCTCGGTCGGCGCCAACACCGAAGTCTGGAGCCGCGAGGGCGTGATCTATCGCATCACTCCGCGTCGCAACGACGAGGTCAATGACACCTGGATGACCGATTCCGGCCGCGCCCTGTACAAGCAGGTCAAGGCGGCTGACCGGCTGCTGGCTCCGTCTATCAACGGCAATTCCACCGGCCCCGACATGGCGCTCAAGGCCGCCGCTGATCTGCTCAAGGCCGGCAGCGTGGCCGTGGTCGGTTCGGGCCGCAGCACGGTTGAGGAACAGTTCCTGACCCGTAAACTCGCCGAGGCCGTCAAAACTACCGCAATGCTGGTCAGCCGGGTGGGGCAGGGCGACCGCCTGCTGCTTTCGTCAGACCGCAATCCGAATGTCCGCGGTGCACTCGTGACTGGACTCATCTCGGCGCTACCCTCCCAGAAGCTCACCGGCCTCGCGGCTGATATTGATGCCGGCAAAGTGAAGACGATCCTCTCCGTCGGCGAGGACCTGACCGCCGCCGGCCTCACGGCCGCACAACTCGCCAAGGTGGCCGTCATCTATCTCGGCACGCACCAGAACGCGACGAGTGCAGCCGCCAAGGTGGTCATCCCGACGCTGACGGTTTTCGAGAAATCCGGTTCGTTCGTGAACCAGCAGTTCCGCCTCCAGAAATTCGCGAAGGCCGTCCCCGGCCCGACCGGTGTGGCCGATGACCTCGTCACGCTGGCCGAACTGGTCGCTGCCGCCGGCGGTGGCATCATTCCTTTCAACCTTGGCGTTCTCTGGACCACGATCGCCGCCGAGATCAAACCCCTCGCCGGACTCAGTCACGCCAGTCTGCCCGCCACGGGTCAGCTGATCGACGCTGGGGCCTGGGCCGGCTTGCCCTTCTGTGAGGGCGAGACTCTCCACTTCAAACCCGCCGCCGTGCTCGCGGCCGCCAACGCATGAGCGCCGTCATCGAAATCTGGTCCGGTCTTCACCCGCTCATTCAGGGCATCATCAAGGGGCTTTGCGTGATTGCGGTCATGTTCCCGATCGGCGGGGCTTGCTCACTCGTCGAGCGCAAGGTCTCCGCCTGGATTCAGGGCCGTCCGGGTCCGAACCGCGCGATGCCGTTCTGGTTCGCCTGGGTACCGGTGATCGGTCCGTTCCTGCAACGCCTCGGCGCCTTCCACCTCATGGCCGACGGCCTGAAGATGTTCCTCAAGGAAGATCCGTTGCCGGGCCATGTGAACAAGTTCTACTTCCTGCTCGCTCCGGTGGTGGGCATGATTCCGGCCCTGACGACCGTCACCGTCGTGCCCTTCGGCGCCTACTTCAACGAGGCCGGTCACCTGGTGCCGCTCGCGCTGGCCAATCTCGATGTCGGCATCCTCGCGGTGTTCGCGATCGGTTCGCTTGGCGTGTACGCGCTGATTCTGGCGGGCTGGGCGTCGAATTCCAAATACCCCTTCCTCGGCGGTATCCGCGCTTCGGCGCAGCTCATTTCCTACGAGCTCTCCATGACGCTCGCGGTGGTCCCCGTTTTCCTGATGATCAACGTGCCCGGTGGTAACGGCACGCTGAGCCTGACGGATGTGGTGCTGTTCCAGAGCGGCACCAGCGGCTGGCACGGCACCTGGTTCATCATGACGATGCCGCTTTCGGCCGTGATTTTTCTCGTGGCCCTTTTCGCCGAGACGAACCGTCTGCCCTTCGACATGGCTGAAGGCGAGGCCGACCTTGTGGGCGGCTTCCACACCGAGTATGGCGCGATGAAGTGGGGTCTGTTCTTCGTGGCCGAGTATTCGCACATGCTGATCGGCTCCGGCGTGTTCACGTTGCTGTTCCTCGGCGGCTGGAACCCGTTGCCGTGGGTTCCGTTGTCCACCGTCATCGGCTGGCTGGCCCACCTTTCGCCCCTGTTGCAGAATCCGATCGCAGTCGGCCTGATCTCCATCGGCATCTTCATGGGCAAGGTCCTGTTCTTCATGTTCCTCTTCATGTGGGTGCGCTGGACGGTGCCGCGCTTCCGCTATGACCAGGTGATGAAGCTCGGCTGGCAGAAACTGCTGCCCCTCGGCATCGGCAATCTCATCTTCTACGCGATCGTCATCGCGATCCTTCAGAAACCCGTTTCCTGAGCGCCATGCCCTACGTCGTCGAACGCAAGCCCCTTACGCTCTTGGAGCGAGTCTACATCCCGCAGATCCTCGCGGGATTGAAGGTGACGTTGAAGCATCTGTTCTCGCCCAATGTCACGTTGGAGTATCCTGAGCAGCGTCCGGCGATTCCCACTGGCTATCGGGGCGTACCCACCCTGGTGAAGGATCCGCACGGCCGCGAGAAGTGCGTCTCCTGCCAGCTGTGCGAGTTCGTCTGCCCGCCCAAGGCCATCCGCATCACGCCCGGGGAGATCCCGGCCGACCAACCGGAGCGCGCGCATGTGGAGAAGGGACCCAAGGCCTTCGACATCGACATGCTGCGCTGCATCTACTGCGGCCTGTGTCAGGAAGTCTGCCCGGAGGAGGCCATCTTCCTGCAAAACCAGTACTCGATGACCGGTTACACCCGCGCCGAAATGGTCAACGACAAGGCCCGCCTCTACGAACTGGGCGGCACGCTCCCTGACCAGCATTTCAAATGGGACAAAAAGAAGGCGGCCGCCGAACACGGCAACGCCCACTGAGCCATGGCCAACTTTCTCTTCATCCTCTTTTCCCTGCTCACGCTCGTGAGCGCCCTGCTGGTGGTCGTAAACAAGAATGCGGTCAACGCGGCCATGTTCCTGCTCGTCTCGCTCGTCGGCCTGGCGGGATTGTTCGTGCTGCTGGATGCCGCCTTGCTGGCCTTCGTGTTGCTGCTGGTCTACGCGGGCGCGGTCGTCGCACTTTTTCTCTTCATCATCATGCTGCTGGACACCACGCCCGGGACCCAGAAGCCCTTTGGCAAATTCTCCATTTTGGGTGCGGTGCTCGGCGGGGCGCTCCTGCTCGTCGGTGCCCAGATGGTGGGTCTCAACACGGCAAAGACCGCTGCCGTCACCACCGCGGCCCCCACGCTCAAGCACTATGCCGAACTCCTCTTCACCACCTATCTGCTGCCGGTGCAGGTCGTGGGTTTCATGCTCCTGATCGCCATGCTGGGGGTCATCGTGCTCAGCAAGAAATTTGACCGGACGGAGGCCGCCAAATGAACCCCGCCGGACTCGAAACCTACATCGTCCTGAGCGCGCTGCTCTTTGCCATCGGCTTCTTCGGTGTGCTGCTGCGCAAGAACACGCTCGTGATCTACATGTGCCTGGAGATCATGTTGCTCGCCTCGACGCTCGCGCTCGTCGCCTTCTCGCGGTTCAACAACACGCTCGAGGGCAGCGTCTTCGTTTTCTTCATCCTCACGATCGCGGCGGCCGAGGTGGCCGTCGGCCTCGCCATCATCGTTGCCCTGTTCCGCAAGCGGCGGACGGTGTCGGTCGATGAACTGAACCACCTGAAGAACTGATGCCGATGACCATGCTCCAGCACGCCATTCTGTTGCTTCTCCTGCCCTTGGGGTCGGCGGTACTTATCGCGCTGTTCCTCCGCAAGCGGGGAGTGGTGGCCTCCTATCTTTCGACCGCGACGGCCGGGGCCATCGCCGCCATCGCAATCATTCTCCTGCTCCACGGAGAGCACTTCGAGGATTCGGTCGAATGGCTCCGTTTCGGCTCCTTCAGCGTTTCGTTGGGCATCAAATACAACGCCCTTGCTGGCCTCATGCTGTTTGTCGTCGGTTTTGTCGGCTTCCTGATCCACGTCTTTTCACTCGGTTACATGCATGACGACGCGGCCCGGGCGCGGTTCTTTGGCGGTCTCTCGATCTTCATGTTCTCGATGATCGGCATCGTGCTCGCCGACAATCTGTTCATGATTTTCATTTTCTGGGAGCTGGTCGGATTCAGCTCCTGGCTGCTGATCAACCATTACCACCACAAGCAGTCGGCGGCTGATGCCTCGAAGAAGGCGTTCATCGTCAATCGCGTCGGCGACTTCGGGTTCCTGCTCGGCATCATCATGTGCTACTGGTTGAACCACACCGTCAACTTCACCGAATTGGAACGGCTCGGGGCGACGAACGGACTGGTCTTCAGCACCCTCATCCCGCTGCTGTTGTTCTGCGGCGCCGTAGGCAAATCGGCCCAGATGCCCCTCCAGGTGTGGCTGCCCGACGCGATGGAGGGCCCGACGCCCGTCTCCGCGCTCATCCACGCGGCCACGATGGTGGCTGCCGGTATCTTCATGCTTTGCCGCATCAATGTCCTGATGGTGCCAGACGCGCTCACTGTCATCATGTGGACCGGCACGATCACGGCCCTCTATGCCGCCCTGTGCGCCATCGTGCAGAGTGACATCAAGAAGGTGCTGGCTTACTCGACTCTCTCGCAGCTCGGCTACATGGTCGCGGCGTTTGGGTTGGGCAGTACCGTCATGGAGCATGGTGAACACAAGATGGTTATCGCGGCCGGCGTCGGTGCCGCGATGTTTCACCTGACAACCCACGCTTTCTTCAAGGCGCTCATGTTCCTCGGGTCCGGCTCCGTCATCCACGGCTGCCATCACGAGCAGGACATCTTCAAGATGGGTGGCTTGGCCAAGAAGATGCCCGTCACCTTCATCACTTTCACGATCGGCGTGCTGGCCATCATCGGCATGCCCGGGCTCGCCGGCTTTTTCTCCAAGGACGCGATCCTGTATCTGGCGATGGAGAAGAACAGCGCGGTATTTGGCATCCTCGCCTTCACCGCGGTGCTGACCTCCTTCTACATGATTCGCATGTGGAAGCTCACGTTCTTTGGCGAATCCCGTTCGAAAGATGCCAGCCATGCGCATGAAAGCGGCCTCGTCATGACGTTGCCGTTGATTGTTCTCGCGATCCTGTCCGTTGCCGGCGGTTACGGGTTTGCCTTTGCAAAGCTGGGTGGCGACATCGCTGAGCTCGTACCACACGCGCACGGCCCCGCCCACACCACGATTCTTCTGGTCTCGCTGGCGGTCATGACGATCGGTGCAGGCTCTGCCTGGTTCTTCTACAAGTCTTCCGACCACGACACCCTGGAAGAAAAGTCCCGTCCCCTGTTCGGCTTGCTGACCTGGGTGAAGGAATCCTTCGACAGGGCCTACGATTACTACGTGGCCAAGATCCAGCAACGCTTCGCGATGCTGATCAACTTCCTTGAACAGATTTTTCTCGCGGGGCTCATCATCCGCGGTCTGGCCGGGGTGGCGGGCTTGATCGGGCTCGGTGCCCGGGCGCTCTACACGGGCAGCCTCCACGTCTACGTCTACTGGTTCCTGCTCGGTGCGGTGGTCCTCTGGGCCTTCGCCGCCGGCATCTTCTAAACCGTGAATTCCCTCAACCCCTTACTTCTGCAGCTCGCCATCGCCACGCCACTTGTGGCCGCCGTCATCATGGCGGTCGGGCTGCCCAAGCGCTTCTCGATTTTGCTGGGATACGCCGCCTTCGCCTTGCCCGCCGGCATCGCGCTCTGGCTCTGGTCGCAATATCCCGCCGAAGGGGGCAATGGCTACCATTTCCTGAGCTCCTTCGACACCGGCCTGTCCGGCTACGGCATCTCGCTCAAACTCGGTCTGAACGGAATTGCGCTGCCGATGTTCCTGCTTGCGGCCATCGTCGGTCTGGCGGCCGGCATGTACGCGCTGCGGTCGTCAGCGGAACGGCTCAAGACCTATCTGATCCTGCTACTCATCATGCACAGTGGCCTGCTGGGTGTCTTCGCCTCGGTGGACATTTTCTTCTTCTATTTCTTCCACGAATTGGCGCTGATCCCGACTTTCATCATGGTGGGCATCTGGGGTGGCCGGGACCGTAACTATGCGGCCATGAAGATGACCGTCTATCTGACGGTCGGCGCCATGCTCTCGCTCATCGGACTCATCGCCATCTACGTGAAGAGCGGCGCGAACACGTTTGACCTCATCGAACTCAAACGCGCCATCGCGGAGGACGGTCTCCGGGGCTCCGTCCAAAACTACATCTTTGGTCTGCTGATGTTCGGCTTTGGCATCTTGGTTTCGCTCTGGCCGTTGCACACGTGGGCGCCGCTGGGTTATGGCGCCGCCCCGAGTTCCGCCGCCATGCTGCACGCCGGCGTCCTCAAGAAATTCGGTCTTTACGGTCTGATCCAGATCGCCCTGCCACTGTTGCCCGAGGGTGCCGCGCACTGGGCCTGGACCCTCGCGTTGCTCGCGGCGATCGGCAATGTGCTCGTCATCGGGTTCGTCACGATGGCCCAGCGCGACCTCAAGCAGATGCTCGGTTACAGCTCGGTCATGCACATGGGCTACTGTTTCCTCGGACTCGTGACGCTATCGACGATTGGCACGGGTGGCGTGGTGCTGCTGATGGTGGCGCACGGCCTTTCCGTGGCGCTGCTTTTCATGCTGGCCACCTGCATCCACCACCGCACGCACACTTTCGACATGTCGGAGATGGGCGGTCTGGCCCAGAAGACTCCGGTGCTCGCCGGCTTCTTTGTGGCCGCGACCATGGCCAGCATCGGTCTGCCGGGTTTTGCCAACTTCTGGGGTGAACTGACGGTCTTCGTCGCCCTTTGGAATTTTTCCCATTGGATCACGGCCATTGCCGTGGCTGGGGTAATCATCTCGGCCATTTATGGACTGCGCGCTGCAGCCCGGGTATTCTTTGGCCCATCCTCGGAACAGCTGCAACGGGTCACCACCCAGCACCCCCCGTTGGATCTGGGTTGGGGCGAACGCCTGCCGGCGCTGATCCTGCTGGCCGCCCTGCTATTCTTTGGTTTCTACCCGAAGGCGATCTCGCTCTCGGTCAACCAGGCCCTGTCTCCTGCCAAACAGGTGACCGCCTCCGCCCCGCTTTCCTTCGAACGCTGATTTCCCGCCGCCATGTCCACGGAACTACTCAAGGCAGTCGCTGATACCAACCAATGGTGGGCCATCGGTCCGGAAATGATCTTGGCCTGTACCGCCCTCGGCCTGCTGGTGCTGGAGATCGTCACGCCCAAGGACCAGCATCGTTTCATCCCGTTCGTCGCGATTCTCTCCCTAGCCATGGTGCTCGGGGCGGTCATCATCACCTTTGGCAGTACGACCTGGGGCGAGGGACAGCTCTTTGGCGGGCTCATCCAGCTGAGCAAGGCCGGGCAGATTGCCCGCATCTTCTTCCTGCTTTCCTCCCTGCTGGTGTGTTTCCTCGGCACGATCTGTCTGCCACGCACCCGGATGCCCCGGGTGGAGTTCTACCACATCGTGTTGGTCGTCACGGCGGCGCTCATGCTGCTGGCCCAGAGCAGCCACTTTGTGATGTTCTTCGTCGCGCTCGAGACCGTGACGATCGGA
>JBDKHE010000511.1:0-4468 GCA_039797805.1 Verrucomicrobiota bacterium | reverse complement strand
TCAGGCTGTCGCCGAAAAAGATGATCGTTTTGGGCTCGGCCGCCCCCAGCCACGTCACCAGCAACAGCACGCCCAGGACCAGGCCCAAGGATTGGCTTTTGCGCTTTGGCGAATGTTCACTCTTGTTCAGGCCCATTGTGATGACTGACCAAAGTGTTCAAACCATCCTGAATGTCCAGCGCCTGACCAAAACCTACGCGACCGCCGCCGGTCCGCTTACAGTGTTGCAGGAAGTTTCGTTCTCCATCCCGGCCGGCGGCACCTGCGCCATCGTCGGTCCCTCGGGCAGCGGCAAGACCACCCTGCTGGGCCTCTGTGCGGGACTGGACCAGCCGTCCACCGGCAGCGTGCGGCTGGACGGCCGGGAGATCGGCGGACTGACTGAGGACCAGCGTGCCCTGGTGCGCAACGAGTGCGTGGGGTTTGTCTTCCAGAACTTTCAACTGATCCCGACGCTGACCGCCCGGGAAAACGTGCTGGTGCCGCTGGAATTGCGGGGCGGGGTCGTCAACGAGACCGAAGCCAAGGATCTGCTGGACCGGGTCGGCCTGGGGGATCGGCTGGATCATTACCCTTCGCAACTCTCGGGAGGTGAGCAGCAGCGGGTCGCGCTGGCCCGGGCCTTCATCAACCGCCCCCGCATTCTGTTTTGTGACGAGCCCACCGGCAACCTCGACGGGGACACGGCGCACGCGATGGTCGACCTCATATTCGGACTCAACCGCGAACGCGGCACGACTTTGGTGCTCGTGACCCACGATCTCGAACTCGCCCGCAAGACCCAACGGATCCTCCGCCTCCGCTCCGGCCAGGTGATCTCGGACGAGTCCACTTGAGCCAACCGATCTTCATACGGGCCACCACGAAATACACCAAATACACAAAAGGAAGTCGCCATGAGTACCATCATCTATCCCGAGTTGTCCTATAAAATAATGGGTGCCTGCTTTGAGGTTTATAAGGAGAAAGGCTGTGGCTTTCTCGAGGCGGTCTATCAGGAATGTCTCGAACTTGAGTTCGCCGATCAGGGAATCCCGTTCAGTGCCAAGTGTAAGCTAAACATGGAATACAAGGGCAGGCCATTGCATCAGACCTACGAGCCAGATTTTGTTTGCGACGATAAGATTATCGTCGAGATCAAGGCGGTATCAGCGCTCACGGATGAGCATCGCGCCCAGTTGCAGAATTATCTCCGAGCCACGAAGCTCCGTTTGGGGCTGTTGATCAACTTCGGTCATTTTCCGAAGGTGGAAGCCGAACGGATTGCCCTGTGATTTCGTGTATTTGGTGTATTTCGTGGTAATCCCCTGATGAACTTCATCCTCAAGATGGCCTGGCGGGATACGCGGGCTTCCCGGCGGCGGTTGCTGTTGTTTTCCCTGGCGGTGGTGCTGGGGGTGGCGGCGCTGGTGGCGGTCAGTTCCGTGCGGGACAATCTCCGCCTCGCGATCGCGGAGCAGACCAAGTCCCTGCTCGGCGCCGACCTCACGGTGAACTCGCGCGCGGAATTCCCGGCCGAAACGATGGAGTACTTCGCCAGTCTCGGCGAGGCGCGTGCGCGGGAGATATCCTTCAACTCCATGCTGCTCGTGCCGCGCGCGGGCGGACCGACCCGCCTGGTGCAGGTGCGCGCTATCGAGGGCGAGTTTCCCTTCTACGGGGATTTCGACACCGCTCCGGCCGGCGCGCGGGCTTCGCTTCGCGGCGGGATGAATGCCGTGCTCGAGGAGAGCCTCATGGTTCAGTTTAACCTCAAGGAAGGCGACCCCATCCGGCTCGGCAGCGCCGAGTACCGTGTGGCCGGCGCCTTGCGGGCCATTCCGGGCGAGGCCATGGCTGTCACGCAAATGGCTCCACGGGTCTACGTGCCGCTGGCGACGGTCGGCGGGACGGGACTCCTGCAGCCGGGCAGTATCTCGCGGCACCGGTTCTACTTCAAATTTCCCGCCGGCTTTGACGCGGACGCGCTCGTGCGGGACCTGCGGGAGCGCTTTCGCGAACAGCGCTTCGGTTACGACACCGCCGAGGAGCGCAAACGGGAGCTCGGCCAGTCCATCACGAACGTGAATTCATTTCTGAGCCTGGTCGGCTTTGCGTCGCTCCTCCTCGGCGCCATCGGTGTGGCCAGCGCCATCCATGCCCATATCCGGCAGAAGATTCCCACCATCGCCATGCTCCGCTGTCTCGGAGCCTCGTCACGCACGAGCTTTGCCATTTATCTGGTTCAGGGACTCGGGCTCGGCCTGGTGGGCGCCACCTTGGGCGCGGTGCTGGGACTCGCCCTGCAACTCGCTCTGCCTGGATTGTTGCGGGAGTTTCTACCCTTTGCCCTGCAAGCCTCGGTCTCTTGGTCGGCGCTGGGCGGAGGCCTGGGGGCCGGTCTGGTCGTGAGCGTGCTGTTTGCCCTGCTGCCACTGTTGGAGGTGCGTCGGGTGTCGCCCTTGCTCACGCTGCGATCTGCCGTGGTGCCGAGCGGCGGACGCGACTGGTGGCAGTTGGTCATGCTGGTGGTGATCGGGGCCGCCGTGTTCGGTTTCGCCTACTGGCAGACCGGCCGGCTGCGTTATGCCGCGGGTTTTTCCGGGGCGCTGGCCGTCAGCTTTGCGGTGCTGGCCGGGATTGCCCGGGCGCTCTCTTGGTGTGCCCGACGGTTCACGCCGCGGCGTCTGCCCTATGCCTGGCGGCAAGGAGTGGCCAATCTCTACCGTCCCAACAACCGCACCTTGCTCCTGCTGGTCTCCCTCGGGTTGGGCACCTTCCTGATGATGACGCTCTACCTGTCCCGTGACACTCTGCTGGGCCAGTTGCGTGTGGTCGGGGGAGGGGAACGACCCAACCTGATGCTGTTTGATATTCAGGATGACCAGGTCGAGCCGCTGCGGAAACTGCTTCGGGACAATGGTGCCCCGGTCAAGGAGTACGCCCCCATCATCACGATGCGCATCGCCTCGATCAAGGGACGGGCGGCCGCCGACCTGCTCAAGGACCGGGAGTTGCGGATCCCGGCGTGGACGTTGCGGCGGGAGTATCGCTCGACCTATCGGGCGGTGCTTTCGGACAGCGAAAAGCTCACGGCCGGTGCTTTCACCGGACGCGTGGCAGATGGAGTGGATATTATTCCCGTCTCGGTGGAGGAAAAGCTGGCGGGCGATCTGCAGGTCACGCTCGGGGATGAAATCGTTTTCGATGTGCAAGGCGTGCCGGTGAAGGCCCGCGTCGACAGCATCCGCCAGGTGGATTGGCGCAGGATGCAGCCGAACTTCTTTTTGGTGTTTCCTGAGGGTGCACTCGAGGCGGCGCCCAAGTTTCACATCATGGCCCTGCGGGTGGCTGATGCCGGTCAATCCGCGAAGATCCAGCAGGCCGTCGTGCGCGAGCATCCGAATGTTTCCGCCATCGATCTCGCGCTGATCATCCAGACGATCGACGGGGTGTATTCAAAGGCGTCCTTTGTGGTGGAGTTTCTGGCGCTGTTCACCGTGGTCACGGGCGGAATCGTCCTGGCGGGGGCCGTGCTGATTGGCCGTTCCCAGCGGGTCCGGGAAAGCGTTCTCCTGCGCACGCTGGGGGCCAGCAAGGCGCAGGTAAACCGGATCATGTTCGCTGAATACCTCGCGCTCGGGACGCTCGGCGCGGCGGTTGGGGCCATTCTCGCGATCGGTGCGAACTGGGCGCTGGCCTACTTCATCTTCCAGGTGAAGTGGGTGATGCCATCCCTGGCAGTGCTGGGGGGAGGGTGGGCGATCGTCAGCCTGATGACTGTCGCCACCGGGTGGTTGTCCAACCGCGGCATCTGCGACCACCCGCCGCTGGCCGTATTGCGCGAGGAAACGTAGCGGGCCGCAGGCCAGGCATGGGGGCACAAGGCTTGTTTATCCAGGAACGGGTGGAACGAGGAGTAGTGGGTGTCCGGCCGTGGATTTGGTCTTGTCACTTGTTACGCCGCCCTTGTGACTTCCTACCCACGCCGATGCCCTCCGCTCCCCACCACCTGACCTTTCACTACACGCTGCGCAATCGCGAGGGGCGGGTGCTGGACACCTCGCGCGGAGCCGAACCGCTCGGTTGCATCGAGGGGGCTGGCCAGATCATCGAGGGACTGGAAGAGCCGTTGCTGGCCATGACCGCCGGGGAGACCCGGCAGGTTGTCGTGGCGCCGGAGAGGGCCTACGGTCTGCGGGATGACGCCATGGTCCAGAAAGTCCGGCGGGCCCAGTTGCCCGTTGATGACTTGAAAGTGGGCGACCAGTTTCAGACCGGGCCGGACCGGTTGGATCCGATTGTAACGGTGCTCGCCATCGAGGGGGACGAAGTCCTGCTCGACGCCAATCATCCGCTGGCCGGTCAGGAGCTGTATTTTGAAGTGGAGTTGGTCACCCGCCGCGTCGCCACCTCCGCCGAGCTTCAAGCCGCCTCGCAAATCGACTGAGTTACCCAACCCCATGAAAGTCCTCGGCATCGACATTGG
>JBDKHE010000510.1:0-5734 GCA_039797805.1 Verrucomicrobiota bacterium | reverse complement strand
AGCGCCCGGGCGATCGCTACGCGTTGCTTCATGCCGCCAGAAAGCTGACGGGGATAACTCTCGGCGAAACGGGTGAGCCCGACGAGGTCGATCCATTGGCGGGCCTCGGCCTCCGCCCGGTTCGTATCCATTCCCTCCATCTCCAGGCCAAACATCACATTGTGCTTCACCGTGAGCCAGGGAAAGAGCGTGTAGCCTTGGAAGACCATGCCGCGTTCCGGACTTGGTCCGCGGGCTTCCTTCCCGTCCACCAGCATCCGGCCGCTCGTGGGATTATCGAGTCCGGCGATGATGCGGATCAGCGTGGACTTGCCACAACCGGAGGGTCCGATGACACAGACCAGTTCACGGCGGTGAATCTTGAGGGAGATGTCGCGCAGCGCGGTGACCATGCCGTGCTGACCCTCGAACTGCCGGCCGAGCCGGTCGATCTCAAGGACAACCGGACGCTCCTTCAGCTTGCGGAATCGCTCGGCGACCGCCGGTGCCTGGTCGCGATAGTCGGGTAAGGAAACGTCTGGGTTCATGGCGTGCGCTCCTCGGGTTCGTCGGGACACAGCAGGACATCCCGCCCGGCAAAGAGGCGCGTCACGACCGTGCGCACCCGGCTGCGCCGGCCCGTGCGCCACGCAAACAGCCGGTCGCCGACAAAGGCCAGGGCCTGGTCGGTCAGCAGACCGATGATGCCGATGATCAGAATGGCGGCGTAGACGTTGTCGAAGTTGCGGTACTTGGCCTGCTGGTTGATGAAAAAGGTGATGCCGGAACTGATGCCGACCACCTCGGCGACAATCAGGTAGGTCCAGGCCCAGCCGAGCAAGATGCGCAGGTCGTTGTAGAGGTCAGGCAGGCTGGCCGGAACAATCACCCGCCAGACAAGTTTCCGCCGCGAGGCCCCGAGGGTGGAGGCGGCCTCGATCAGGGCGGGATCCACTTTGCGCACGGTATTGGAGACGACGAGCACCTGCTGAAAGAAGGTCCCGATGAATACGATCGCGATCTTGGGTTCCTGGTAGATGCCGAAGATCGCCACCATGAGGGCGCCAAAGGCCGGCGCCGGCATGTAGCGGATGAAATCAACCAAGGGCTCGGTCACGCGCGACAAGGTGGCGAAGGATCCGCACAGAATGCCGAGAGGCACCCCGATCGCCGAGGACACGACAAAGCCCCAGAAGATGGTTTGGATGCTCAGCCACAGGCTCTCATGCAGCCAGAGTTCGCCGCGCAGGACTGGCTTCGTCGTGAAGGCCGTGTAGAGCGCCCGCGCGACCTCATGCGGGGCCGGGAGAAAAATCGGATTGGCCCGCTCGCCCCAGGGAGCCCGGCCACCTGTGGCGACCACCTTGGCCGCCTCGCTGGCAAACTCATGCCGGTCAATCATCATGCCGGTCGTGAACCAGCTCACCTCCCCCGGATCTGTCACGCGCATGACCGGATGCCAGAGGAACGGCACATAGCTGACCGCGCTCCACACCAGCACCGGCAGGGTGAAAGACAGCACCCATAGCCAGAGCCGCCGCCGGCCGGCCAGCGGGCGCAAGACATCAAACCAGGGTTCCCGCGACATCAAGGATAGGGGGGCGGCGGTACCGGAGCGTGACCGCTCCGGCTGCCAGAACAGAAGATTATTTCGTGGCCTCTACCATGAGGGAGGCATCGATGTAAGCCGCCACATCCTGCGATTCCTTGTAGACCTCATTCTTTACGTTGAAGTCATTCGCGATCGCCGCGGAACCAGCCACGCTGTCGAAACCGCTGGTCTTGGCGGTCATCACCTGGGTGCCGGCCTTGAGAGGCAGGAGATGGGTGCCGCTCATGAAGGCGGCATAATCCTCGGGCGAAACTCCCGCCCGCGCCGCCATGATCTTGATGCCGTCCGCGCGTGTCGCGGGATCGGCGAGATAGGCGACAATCTTGTCCCAGACCTTGACGAATTTCACCCAGTCGGCGCGGCGCTGGGCCAGGCTCTGGGGTGTCACGGTCACCATGTCGTAGATCAGGCCGGGCTCATCGGCGCTCGTGTAGACAGCCTTCGAGCCCGGCAGGGCCTTGAGCGCCTCGCCAGAATTGGGCTGCCAGGCGGCCACGGCGTCAACCTGACCAGAGGCCAGCACCTGCGGGGCCTGGTTGGTCGGTGTGGGCACGATCGTGACGTCACTCTCGCTCAGGCCGGCCTTCTTGAGTCCGTTGAGCAGCAGCAGGTGGTCCACAAAGCCCACTTCCACGCCGATCTTCTTTCCCTTGAGATCCTTCATCGACTTGATGCCGGGCTTGGCCACGACCATGTCATTGCCGTTCGAGTAGTCGGTCACGAGAATCATGATGTTCTTCCCGCCGGTTGCCCCGGTCACCAGGGCGTCGCCATTGGTTACCATGACGGCGTCCACCTTGCCCGCCGTGAAGGCCTCCATCGAGGGGCCGTATTCGAACCAGAGCAGCTCGACGTCCACGCCAGCCTCCTTGAACCAGCCCTTCTCGGCCCCGATGGCGAACGCCGTCCAGCCCGGCCAGTCACTGTAAGCGACCTTGAGAGGAGCGGCCGACAGGGAGCCGAAAGTGAGACTGATCACAGCGCACAGTGCGAGGGCGCGACGCAGGAAACGGGGACGGGATTGATTCATGTTGGGAGTGGAGTGTTATGATTTTACACTTTCGTGCTACGCCAAGAGAGCACGCCCCATGCCATGGGACCGCGGCGATTGCCTCATCCCGCACGACTAGGCCGGGAACGAATCCCGCCCGCGATCAGAATAAGAAATACCGCTGGGCCATCGGCAGGACCTTGGCCGGCTCGCAGGTGAGATGCACGCCGTCGGCTTTGACTGTATAGGTCTCGGGATCGACCTCAATCTTGGGCATGGCGTCGTTTAGCACCATGTCCCGCTTGCCTACCTTCCGGCATGATTTCACCGGCTCGACCCGGCGCGCGAGCCCCAGTTGCTTGGGTCCCGTCTTGCTGCGGAGCGAGGCGGCGCTGACGAAGGTGAGGCTGGTCGAGGTCAGGGCCTTGCCGAAGGCGCCGAACTGCGGACGATAAAACGTGGGCTGCGGCGTGGGGATGGAGGCGTTCGGGTCGCCCATGTTGGCCCAGGCGATGAACCCGCCCTTGAGCACCGTCTCGGGCTTCACCCCAAACATCGCCGGCTTGAAGATCACCAGATCCGCCAGTTTGCCGACCTCGATCGAGCCGACGATATGCGAGATGCCATGGGCAATGGCGGGGTTGATCGTGTATTTCGCCAGATAGCGGAGGGCACGGAAGTTGTCGGCCGCCGGATGCGCCTTGCCGCTCAGACCGCCGAACTGCTGCTTCATCTTGTGCGCAGTCTGCCAGGTGCGGATGATGACCTCGCCGATGCGGCCCATGGCCTGCGAATCGGACGACATCATCGAAATCGCGCCCAGGTCGTGCAGCCGGTCCTCGGCGGCAATCGTTTCGGGGCGGATGCGCGACTCGGCGAATGCCACGTCCTCAGGGATCTTGGCGTCGAGGTGGTGGCAGACCATGAGCATGTCGAGATGCTCATCGATGGTGTTGACCGTGTAGGGCCGCGTCGGGTTGGTCGAGGACGGGAGAACATTCGCCTCGCTGCAGACGCGGATGATGTCCGGCGCATGGCCGCCGCCCGCGCCCTCGGAGTGGAAGGTGTGGATCGTCCGGCCCTTGAAGGCCTTGATCGTGTCGTCCACGTAACCCGATTCGTTGAGGGTGTCGGTGTGGATAGCGACCTGGACGTCGTATTCGTCGGCCACCCCCAGACAGGTGTCGATCGCGCCGGGCGTCGTGCCCCAGTCCTCGTGCAGCTTGAGCCCGATCGCCCCGGCCAGCACCTGCTCGCGGAGGGGAGCGGCGGTGCCACAGTTGCCCTTGCCCAGAAAGCCGAGATTCATCGGGTAGGCCTCGGCCGCCTCCAGCATGCGATGGATGTTCCAGATGCCGGGCGTGCAGGTCGTGGCAAAGGTGCCGTGGGCCGGACCGGTGCCGCCGCCGAGCATCGTCGTGATGCCGGAGCTGATGGCCTCGTCAATCTGCTGCGGGCAGATAAAATGGATGTGGGAATCAATGCCGCCAGCGGTGATGATATGACCCTCGCCCGCGATCACCTCGGTGGCCGCGCCGACGATCATCGGATTCTTCTTCTTGGTGCGCGGATCGACAAAGACCGAGCCGAGGCCGCGCTGAATCCCGGGGTTGCCCGCGTGACCGATGCCGACAATCAGGCCGTGCTTGATGCCGATGTCCGCCTTGATGACCCCCAGGATGGGATCGAGGATCGTGGCGTTGGTGATGACCAGGTCGAGCGACTCGGCGTCCAGCGCCGTGGGGGACTGGCCCATGCCGTCGCGGATGACCTTGCCGCCGCCAAACTTGATCTCGTTGCCATAGCCGCCACCCTCGGCAATGAGGTCACGCTCCACCTGCACGAAGAGGTCGGTGTCAGCGAGGCGCACCCGGTCCCCCACAGTGGGACCGAACATCTCGGCGTATTGGCGGCGTGATAGCTTGAGCGACATTTTCGAATTACGATTAATGATTTACGATTTACGACCTTTCCTGACGGCAGCCTTTCGCACTGCAGATTTTTTGGTATCCAGCTTGCCGTTGATCTTGGCTTGGAGGCCGTAGACTTCGCGGGTGCCGGTCAAGGCCACCAGCTCGACGCGTTTGGTGTCGCCCGCCTCGAAGCGGACGGCGGTCCCGGCTGGAATGTTCAAGCGAAAGCCCCGCGCCGCCTTGCGGTCGAAGGTCAACGCCTCGTTCGTCTCGAAGAAATGATAGTGCGAACCCACCTGGATGGGACGATCACCGGTGTTGGTGATGTCGAGTGAGACCGTCGCGAGGCCGAGATTGGCCTCCAAGGCCGCCACGTCGGCAGCAGGAATAATTTCACCGGGAATCATGGGTACATTTATGATTTATGATTCACGATCAATGATTAGAAAGGCACCCAAGCGTGGTCGGTCCGGGGAAATCATAATTCATCAATCGTTAATCGTAAATTATCTGATCGGATCATGCACGGTCACCAGCTTGGTGCCGTCCGGAAAGGTCGCTTCGACCTGGACCTCGTGGATCATCTCCGGGACACCCTCCATGACGTCGGACCGTTTCAGGATGGTGGTGCCGTAGCTCATGAGATCGGCCACGGTGCGTCCGTCGCGGGCGCCCTCGATGATCTCGTAGGTGATGATGGCGATAGCCTCCGGGTAATTCAGCTTCAGGCCGCGCGCCTGCCGGCGGCGGGACAGATCGGCAGCCGTGACGATCATCAGTTTTTCGCGTTCGCGGGGAGTCAGGTGCATGGGCGGGGGAAGCGGTGAGCGCAGAGCAAAGAGTTTGGAGCAAGACAAGTGAAGCCAAGTCCGAGGCCGGTCGGCCTGGCTCCTTGCTCCCCTCTTTTTGCTCCTGGCTCCATCATACCTGCAAGTGTTCCTTAACCACCTCGTCGGTCAAGCTGGCGATGGGGCCGGAAGAAACGACCACGCCGCGATCCATGGCATAATAGCGGTCCGCCACCTCCCGGCAGAAATCAACGTACTGCTCGACCAACAGGATGGCGAGGGCGTGGCTCTGCTTGAGCTTGGAAACGGCCCGGGTGATTTCGGCGACGTCGCGCTGAGCCTGGTCAATCGCAGCCACCGGGGCGGCCGGGGCCTTGAGCTTCTTGAGGGTGTCGCCAATCTGGTCGATGATGGAGGGCTGGATGCCCTCGGTCGGTTCGTCGAGGATCAG
>JBDKHE010000509.1:0-2637 GCA_039797805.1 Verrucomicrobiota bacterium | reverse complement strand
CCGTCTCCGCATCGAGCGCATCGGTGTCACCGCCATCCAGCGCGGCTTCGACGGGTTTTTCGGAGGCGGCCTCGGCCTTGATGATGGAATCGAGTTTGATCTCCCGGGAAGCGTAATTGTTTTTCGCCAGACGCTCGACCTCGGCATCCATCACCTTCTTGAAATCGTCGTCGGCCTGCTTGAGCGCGAGCCGCTTGTCGAGATTGAGGGAAATGGTCTTCTGTTCCTGCCGCTCCTTGAACCAGTCGATGCTCTTCTTGAGATAGGCGAATTCTTCCAACGATTCCTGCCGGCTGCGGCTGGCCTGGAGCAGCGGCTGGACCAGACTCTTGTCCAACGCCTTGCCGGTGAAGGCGGTGGGCTTGATCTCGTCCCACATCAGCGCGTGGGGCAGGGAAGCTTCGCCGATGGGCAGGAAATCGTCGATCGAGGGAAGGGAAATGTCGGGCACCACGCCCTTGTTTTGGGTCGAGGAACCGTTCGGCAGGTAGAATTTGCGCACGGTGAGCTTCGCCGCGCCGGTATTGGTGAATTCCTGGCTCATCCGGGGCAGATAGTTTTTCATCTCGAGCACGGCCTGCACGGTGCCTTTGCCGTGGGTGGAGCTGTCACCGATGATGACCGCGCGTCCGTAGTTTTGCAGGGCGCCGGCGAAGATTTCCGATGCGGAGGCGCTGAACCTTGAGGTCAGGACCGCCAGAGGACCGTCATAGGCGACGGAGCTGTTGGTGTCGCTGTCGACGTTGATCTGGCCCTGGAAGTCGCGTTCCTGCACGACCGGACCGTCCTTGATGAAGAGTCCGGTCATGTTGACGGCCTCGGACAGCAGGCCGCCACCATTGCGACGAAGGTCGATGACCAGCGCTTTGATGCCCTCGGTTTTGAGTTTGGCGACGAGTTCGGCCACATCCTGGGAGCAGGTGTTGCGCACGTCTTCGGGAGCGGCATCCTCAGGGGAGCCGTCATAAAAGGAATTCAGGGAGATCACGCCCACCGGGATGGTCTGTCCGGATTGTTCGGAGGGCAGATTGTAGATCCGGGCGCTGGCGCGCGCGGCATTGAGTTTGATCACGTCGCGGACGATGTGGACCTGCTTGGTCTGGGATGCATCGGCGGCGTCGTGCGGCAAAATGGTGAGTGTCACCTTGGTGCTTTTGGCGCCGCGGATCATGTCGACGATGCGCCGCAGCTTCATGCCGATGACCTCGATGGTCTCGCCACCCTCCTGCTGCACGGCGACAATCTTGTCGTTCATGTGGATCTGACCGCTGGTGTAGGCCGGGCCGCCGGGCACGACCTCGCGGATGATGCAGTTGCCATCCTCCTCGATGCCGAGGACGGCTCCGATGCCGACCAGGGAAAGCTTCATCTGGATGCTGAAGTCCTGCAGGGTGTCGGAGGAGAAATAGTCGGAATGCGGATCATACATCCGCGTCAGGCTGGTGAGAAACGTCTCTTGGATGTCGGTGGGTTCGGTGTCGCCCATGTTCTTGAGCATGCGCTCGTACCGCTTGCGCAGCGTGGTCTTGGCTTCCTCGACGGTTTTTTTCGCAAGCAGGTCGTGCAGCATCTCGTATTTCATGCGCTTGTGCCAGAGCGAGTCGGCTTCCTCGGCCGTGGCCGGAAAAGGGCTCTTGCTGCGGTCAGGGGTGTAAGATTCGTCGGTCGTGAAATCGACGTCGCTCTGCAGCTCGGAAAAGATCCAGGTCATGCGGGACTTCACCCGCTGTTCGTAGACCTTGTAGATGTCAAAGGCGGTGTCGATGTTGCCCAGGTAGGCGAGATCGGTCTCGAGGCGCGGGCCATACTGACGCCGGAAGGACTCCTCATCGGTGGAGAGGAAAAACAGCCGCTGAGGATCGAGCTCCTGCATGAAGGCGGTGATCAACTGCGGGTAGTCGGCGGCCGTGACGGCGTCTTTGTTGTAATGGAAGTACTCGAGCATCTGCACGAGCGTGCGGGTCTCGAGCCGCATGACCGGCGTGGTCTTGAGGTCGCGGTCTGGCGCGGCCCAGACGGAGACCGCGAGCACCAGGGCAATGAGGGATGAGCGGAGGTAAAAGCGGGGACGAAAATTCACAGGATGGGGAATGGTATCGGAGTTAGTATCCGGAGGATGAGAAATGTTTCGCAATTAATGTTCTATTTCGGGGCGGCGAGCCGGTACCGGCTCTAGTTTTTGCTCAGAAGGTCTTTGGCGGCATCCAGGGTGCGCTTCTCCTCCGCCGTGAGCGAGCCGAAGCCGTGGCTGTTGATCTTGTCGAGGATGCGATCGACGTCAGCCTTCAGGCGGGCGGGCTCGCGCAGGCGCCCCGGGGGTGGGGGGCTGACGGGCGGTTTGCGTCGAAATTGCAGCCATTGGGGGAGCTTGAAGCTGGCGGCCCGATCCCAACCGTTGTTGGCGTGGAGGAAGCGGAAATAAAGCCAGCCAGCGAGCATGCCGCCCAGGTGGATCGAGGGTGAGAACCCGAAAGGGGTGATGGCGCCCGGAATTTCGTACAGCACAAGAAGGAATACGTCGATGGTGGCCAATCCATAGACGAAATACATCGGCCGCATCGTGACCGAAAAGACGAAGAAAGGCATGAAGTTCATCTGCTGGCCTGCGTACAGGCAGGACAGCACAACCAGCAGGCC
>JBDKHE010000508.1:0-7459 GCA_039797805.1 Verrucomicrobiota bacterium | reverse complement strand
CTTCAAGGAGATCCATTTCCGTTTCGCCGGCGAAGACGCCCTCGGTCGCAGGATCAGCGGGGTTGCCTGGAAAATGGCCGATCGTTTGCCGCCGGTCGGTGTGCCCTTGGAAATGGCCGTGCAATTGAATTGGAATCACTACAATGGACGCCGAACCCTGCAAATGGAGTTGCTAGATTGGCGTTCGGTTGAAGCCTAGACCCACTCGCTGCCCGCCCCATGTTTGAGACTCTCATTCGCTACTTTCAGGACTCGCCCTTCTCGCTCTGGGGCCCGTTTCTGGTTCTCATCCTGTGCGGCTTGGGTCTCCCGGTGCCGGAAGATGTGGTGCTGGTGGCCGCCGGTGCCCTCGGGCAGATCGATGGGCGCAGTTGGCTGCAGGTAAGCCTCCTGATGTACGCGGGCGTGATGTTGGGCGACTCCACCATTTTCTTTGCCGGGCGCTACCTGGGGGCGCGTTTGCGGAGCGCTGTTTGGTTTCGGCGCTTCTTCTCCGAAAAGAAGCAAGACAAGGTGGAAGGCCTTTTTGACCGGTATCACACGTGGGTGCTCTTTGTGGGTCGCTTCCTTCCGGGACTGAGAGCCCCGATTTTCTTCACCGCCGGGTCGACCCGGGTCAAGTTCTGGAAGTTTTTCCTGTTCGATGGCCTGGCGGCCCTGATCAGTGTGCCGTTCTTCGTCTGGCTCGGCGCCTGGCTGTGGCAGAAATTCAAGGATGACATCGTCCAACTCGACCGGGCCCTTTCCCGCACGCAGAACTACACCATGCTGGTGGCGGCGGTACTCTTGCTAGTGGCGGTGCTCGTCGTCATCCGGGTCGTCCGCAATTCGCGGATGAAGTGGGATGACTAGGGTGTTGGCGTAACCTGCTCAGGCCCAAAGAAAACGCACGATCGGTGAGGATCGTGCGTTCAAAAATGGTGCGGGCATAGGGAGTCGAACCCCAAACCTCCAGATTCGTAGTCTGGCGCTCTATCCAGTTGAGCTATGCCCGCACGAGAGAAGGGCGAATAAGCGAATTTCCCGGAGCAACAGCAAGCAGAAATTTTTCGTCCGGGGCAGGAAATGTTTCCCCATGGCGCCGGTTCGGGAAGACTCAGTCGGGCAGGCGTTTGACCCGGATATTGCGGTAGCGGACCACGCTCTTGGGATCGTGGGCCTGCAGGGCGAAAGTTCCTGACCCGAGCTTGCGCTCGAAATCCTTCCCGGCCTGCGCTCCGGCAGGCTCCTTGTATTGCACCACAATCTTTCCGTCGACCTTCACGGTGACCACTTTGCCTTCGACGATGATGTGTTGGGTCCACCAGCGGTTGTCTTCCGCGGCGGCAAACCCGACACTCGCCAGATCATAGACGCTGCCGGTCTTCTTCCAGTCGGAATGGGTGTTGTTGACCTGGGTTTCAAAACCGGCCTTGGGCCAGCCAGAATCCTGGTAGCGGGTGTGAAAATAGATGCCTCCGTTGGAGCCTGGCTCGGTCATCACCTCGACCTTGAGCTCGAAATTTCGGTAGGGCTGCCCTTCGCCTTCATAAAACAGGTGGCTGCGCGGCCCCCGGGTGACGAAGGCACCGTCCTCGATTCTCCATGAGGCCGGGTTTTCAACAGAGGGTTTCCAGCCGGCAAAACTGTGGCCGTCCATCAGCGGAGTGAATCCCTCCTCGGTGTCGGCCGCCCAGACGGTGCAGGTGAGCAACAGGGCCAGGGCCACGCGGAAGGGTAGGGTGCGCATGCAATGATTCTTTGTACCAGAGGTGCTGGCGGGCAATCGGAAAGAAAAAGGCCCGCGTTGCCGCGGGCCAAAGGTTGGCGTTGCCTGCTCAGGTCACATGGCCTTGGGCAGTTCGACGCCGTCAAACTCCACCGCGTGGGGGTGGTTGCGCTTGTCCTTGTGCTGTCCGTGGCGCTTGTGCAGCACGTGGTCGATCTTGTCCATCAGGAGGTCGACGGACTTGTGCATTTCCTCGGACTCGGCGGAACAGATGATGTCGGGGCCACGGACCTCGACCCGGGCCTTGGCGACGAATTTGTGGGCGTGATCGTGTTTGCGATCGCACTCCAATTCAACGCGGATCCTCACGATATGCGTGTCATGGCGAAAGATGCGCTCAGCCTTTTCCTGCACGTAATTTTTCAACGAGGGGGTCAGGTCGAGATGGATACCGGTCACAATGACTTCGTGGGAGTTGTTGGATTTGTTCATGGTTATTCTACGGTTGGACTGCTGACAAAAAGGCGGTGGAGTGAGGGGCTCCGGAACTGTCTTCTATCGAGGCCGTCGTCCGAAGGACCGAGGCGCGCGATGATGGGGAAGACCAATTCATTCGACTGACTAAAGTGGTAACCGGGAGCGATGGGATGGCAAATCTTCTCGGCATCATAAAGGGGAAATATTATTGAACGTGCTCCGCATGATCCATCCTTCTGAACCCTTGCCACCAGCCAGTCCCCCCTTGGTGGATCCGACGGAGCTGCCGAAGTGGATTATCCTCAGCGACGACCGCCTGCTGGTGCTGGACAAGCCGGGCTGGCTTGTGGTGCATCCGTCAAAAAATGGTCCCTGGTCGAGCCTGGCTGGCGCGATCCGGGAAGGACTGGGGTTGGAGACCATCCGCTTTATCTATCGGCTCGATCGGGAGACTTCTGGAGTGGTACTTTTGGCGAAAGACGAGGTGACTGGAGGCAGGCTCGGCAAAGCGGTGCTGAAGCGCCAGATCGGCAAGGCCTACGTGACCTTGTTGGAAGGCGAGTTGAGCGGACCGGTGACGGTGGATCAGTGTTTGGGGCCGGACCTGAGCTCCGGGGTTACCGTGAAGCAAAAGGTTGTTCCGGCCGGCACGGAAGGCGCCCAGTCAGCCACCACGGTCTTTCATCCGCTGGCCGTGCGCGGCGGTTGCACGCTGGCGGGAGTAGAATTGATCACAGGCCGCAAGCATCAGATTAGGGCGCATGCTGAGTGGCTGGGCCACCGCGTGGTGGGAGACAAACTGTATGGATCTGATCCGCATCTTTATCTCGAATTTGCGACTCAGGGATGGACGGAAAGGCATTCGTCTTTGCTGCGCTGCACCCGGCAGGCGTTGCACTGCGCGGCGATTGATTTGCGTCCAGCCCGCATGGACTACCTGCTGCGGGCACCTTGGCCGGCCGATCTGGCGCGGTTCGCTGCGAGGGAAATGGACCTGCCGGCCGAAGAGGCCCAGGCCTTGATTGATCGGTTCGTGGCCGAGAAGTTGCCGGGAAAAGCGGATACTCCGGGCTGGCCAGAATAGCGCCGTCGCTTGTTGCCGGCCTCGTCAGGGTGGTGGTTCATGGCGAGGGGCGCCTTTCCCCGTGCGCCCGGGCTGGCGGGCGCTACCGCGCTTATTGCAGGAATTCAGTCAAGGCGGCCCGCAACACCGCGCCATGCACGGCGATGCGTTGTTCCAAGGGCCACGCCGAGGGGGTCTCGACGGTGTAGTTCAGCGTACCATGCCGGTTGCGCAGGTAAATCGCTTCGGGCCAGTTTTCCCGCAGCAGCGGATCGCTGATCGGTCGAATGATGCCTGGTTCGGCGATCGGACGTCCGTCGATCACGCTGGCGGTTTCGATGGGGCCATGGGTTTGCGCGGCCTTGATCATGGCCGGGGCCAAGCTCGGCCGATTGAGCGGGTTAAGCTCGTAGAGGTAGAAGCCCTGGGCTTCCCAGTCCTCATGCAGGCAGATGATGAGATCGAAGCCGGGCTGGCGTTGCAGCCATTGGACATGCGCCTTCACTTCCGCTGATTCGGGAATCTTGTAATCGCGATTGAGGTCGGTGCCGGCATGGTTCTCCCGGGTCTGGCGCAGCATGCCGGTGGGATTCAGCAGCGGACAGAGAAACCAGGTGCAGCGGTCGTCAAAACAACCCTCCGTCACGAGACGCAACAAGGCCAGTGGGGGTGCCGGCTCGTCGCCGTGGATGCCTGCGGAAAAGTAGACCCGGGGACGAGGACCTGGGGTCCGCCGGGTGTAAGCCACCAAGTCATGGCCATGGATCTCGCCGAATGTTTCCGCCTTGAACCCCGCTTGCCTTGCCGCGGCAGCGAAAGACTTCGAGTAGGCAGAAGGCTCAAGGGCCGGCGTGGACATGGAAGACATCGGTCTTGCTGATATCCGAAATTCACGGGGTGACAAGTCGGCCCATCCTGGGCTGGCAGCTATTTCAACTTGGGGTCCGTTTCAATGATCTCGGTCCGGCCGAAAATGACCTTTCCGGCCGGCACGTCGCGGTTGACGCGGACTTCCTCCTTGATGATGCGGTCAAAGTAGCCGGATCCCGCCGCCAACATCTCCTGCATCAACTGGTTCAGGTCACGGTGGTCGGGATCGTCCACCACCATCGTGGTCGTCCAGTAGTCCACCGGCTTCTCCCCGGGCTGTTCGGGATATTTCCAGGCAGAAATCCGGATGAACAGCTTCTCCTGCTGGGCCGCCTGCATTTTGGCTTCGAAATCCGGTTCGCGCTGCCGGAAGGCTTGTTTCAGCGAAGTGATGCTGGCGGTTGGCGCGCCGTCCGCATTTTCATTAAGGATCGCATCCTGGAGATATGGATTGCGCAGCCAGCCACGGCCATAGAGCACGGTCAGCACAATGTCAGGCTTCTGGGTTGCTCCCATTTCGGTAAATCCCCGGCGACCGAGTTCCGTGCGCAGCAAGCCTACCAGTTTGGTCTCGTCCACCGGACGCACGAGCTTGCTCACGGCCGGTACTTCCTTGATCGAGGCAATGCCAAATACCTTGCCATGTTCGATCGCGCCCCGCTTGTGCACCCCCTCCCAGCGTTCGTCGACACTGGCGCGGACGTCGATGTTGACTGAATCGGTCGCATCAGCGGCGCGGCCGGGCACGCCGATGGGGAGAAAAAGAAGCAGGATGAGGCCGGGCCGGGCAATGCCTTGGAGCAGGTACATCAGGAGAGTTCGTCTGGGTAGGAGCTGGCAGCGCCGCGTAACCATTGAGTGCGAAAAACGTCGGGGCGTAAAGCTCTCCCAATAACATCCACGGGATGGGGAGTTCCGTCTTCACTCCAGTCCGGCTCCGGCTTTGACAGCCTGCGGCGCTTTCTCCTAGCTGACCCTTCTCCCATGTCCAACGTCCGCGTCCGTTTCGCCCCGAGTCCCACCGGCTTCTTCCATATCGGCAGTGCCCGCACGGCCCTGTTCAACTGGCTCTATGCCCGACACACCGGTGGCACGTTCATTCTACGGGTCGAGGACACGGATCAGGCGCGCAACAGCGAGCAATTCCTCAAGCTGATCTATGACAGTCTGACCTGGCTGGGCATGGACTGGGACGAGGGTCCGAGTCCCGATGGTTCCGGCGAGCGCGGGGCGTATGGTCCGTATCGTCAGAGCCAGCGCGGAGCCGTCTACGAGAAATACAAGCAGCAGCTTCTGGCCGGTGGCCGGGCCTACGAGAAGGACGGGGCTGTCTGGTTCAAGCTGCTCGGCGATCGCTACACGGTGTTTGACGACCATCGCAAGAAAGAGGTCGAGAAAGTGAAGACGGCCCCGGTGGTCATCGAGGATCTGATCCGCGGCCGGGTGGCGCGGCAGGAGGACGAGGACTTCGTCATCTTTCGTTCAGACGGCAATCCGGTGTTTCATTTCGTGAACGTCGTCGACGACATCGAGATGAAGATCTCCCACGTCATTCGCGGCGAGGACCACCTTTCCAACACTAGCAAGCACGTGCGGCTGTACGAGGGTTTCGGCGTACCGGCCCCGTTGTTCGCGCACATCCCGCTCATTCTGAAATCACCGGAGATGGGGCAGGGCAAGATGAGCAAGCGGGACAAGGGTGCCCTCATTGAGGAATATCAGCAGCGCCACTTTCTTCCCGAGGCCCTGGTGAATTATCTGTCCCTGCTCGGTTGGAATCCCGGTGATGATCGCGAGAAGATGCTGATCGCCGACATCATCAAGCTGTTCGATCTGCCCGCCGTGAACCAGAGCAACGCCAAGTTCGACGGCAAGAAACTCGCGAACATGAACATGACCTACCTGCTGGAACAGCCGGCGGATCGTTTCGTGGGTCTAGCCAGGAACTATTTCAAGGCCCAACCCAATGGCGCGGCCGTCCTGGCGGACGAAGCCTGGTTCCGGGAGGTCATGTTGCTGGCGCAGCCGAAGATCAAGTCGGTCGACGAACTCGGCGCCTACACGGTTTACTTCTTCACCGAGGATTTCCCAATCGATGCCAAGGTGAAGGACAAGGTCATGGCCAAGGGTGACCCGAAGAGCCGCCTCGCCGAGTTGATCGCAGCGGTCCCGGGCATGGATTTCTCCAGTGATGCCGCGATCGAGGCCGCCATCAAGACGCTGGCCGAGGGCAGGGGGCTGGGCTTTGGCGATTATCAGGCGGTCGCCCGCCTGGCGATTACCGGAACCAACGCCGGGCCTAGCATCACGGCCATTTTCCGGGTGCTGGGACGGGAACGGATTCTGGCGCGATTGCAGCGTTTTCTGGGCGCGGCGTAACTCGGTATCCCGGGTGTTCGTCTTGTACCCATCATGAAAAAGTTCCTCATTCTCCTCTCCGTGGTCCTGACTTTTGCGACCACTGGCCTGTTTGCACAGGCCGTCACTGAGCCGGCCGCCACTCCGGCCAGCAACGAACAAAGCGGCGCCCACGTTAAGGAAGGGAAGCACCTCAAGAAGCACAAGAAGCACCTCAAGAAGCATCACCGCAAACACTCGAGGAAAGGCCACAAGAAACATCACGGCAAGAGCCACCACGCCCAGGATCAGAATCCGGGTGTCGTGACGCCGCAGTAACGGGTCGCCCAAGTTTGCCCGACCGCCACTGGTTGGGGTCGACAAGCCCAGACTGATGTCCGGGCTTTTGCTTGGGGCCTTACTTCGCCCAGGTATCCTTGAGGGTGATGGTGCGGTTGAAAATCAGCCGCGAGTCAGGCGAGGAGTCCTTGTCCAAGGCAAAATAGCCCAGACGCTCGAACTGATAGCGTTCGGAGGCCTTGGCCGTGGCCAGGGAGGATTCGAGTTTGGCCGTGACGACTTCGAGAGACTGCGGATTCACCACTTTCATGAAGTCAGGCTCGGCGGCCGGCTCGGCGACCGTGAAGAGCCGGTCATAGAGCCGCACCTCGGCATCGATGCAATGCTTGGCGCTGACCCAGTGGATCGTGCCCTTGACCTTCTTGTCGGCGTTGGGACCTCCGGAACGGGTGTCGAGCTGGGCCGTGCAGCGGAGCTCGGTGATGGCTCCGGTGGCGTCCTTCACGATCTCGTCGAGCTTGATGATGCAGGCGTATTTCAGGCGCACTTCTCCGCCGGGTTTCAGCCGGAAGTATTTCGGCGGCGGGACCTCGGCGAAATCATCGGACTCGATGAACACCTCGCGGGTGAGCGAGACCGGGCGGGTCGTGGGATTTTCGTCCTGGGGATTGTTGGTGGCGGTGCACGCAATCACCTCGTCGGGC
>JBDKHE010000507.1:0-2920 GCA_039797805.1 Verrucomicrobiota bacterium | reverse complement strand
GACGTGAACAACGACGGGAAGCTGGACCTGTACCTGTGCCGGTTTGGGATGCCGAACCTGCTGTTCATCAACCAGGGTGACGGCACGTTTCGCGAGGAGGCAAAGGCCCGGGGCCTGGCGGTGGTGGATGCGTGCGGGCAGGCGGCGTTCTGTGACTATGACCGGGACGGCTGGCTGGACGTTTACGTGCAGACCAACCTGCTTGATGCGGTGAAGTCGCCCGGCGGCCAGAAGGATTATCTCTTCCACAACCGCGGTGACGGCACCTTCGAGAACGTGACGGTGGCGGCGGGCATCGCCGGCGAGACGATGGGGCACTCGGCGGACTGGTGGGACTACGACGGCGACAGCTGGCCCGACCTCTATGTCGCCAATGATTACTTCACGGCGGACACGCTTTATCACAACAACCGCGACGGCACGTTCACCAACGTCATCGACCAGGTGGTCCCGCGCACGCCGTATTATGCGATGGGCTCGGACTTCGGCGACGTGGACAACGACGGTCGTCTCGACCTGCTCGTGGCGGACATGGCGGCGTCAACCCCGGAGAAGGATCAGCGCGGCATGGCCGGCTCGCGTGATCGCGCCCAGACCTATGATGAGAATCCGGCGATCGCCCCGCCGCTCATGCGCAACGCGCTGTACCTGAACTCCGGCAACGGTCACCTGCGCGAGGCGGCGGCCTTGGCCGGATTTCCGGCGACGGATTGGACGTGGTCGGTGCGGTTCGAGGACTTTGACAACGATGGTCGCGTGGATCTGCACATCACCAACGGCATGATCCGCGAATACCACAACGCCGACCTGCTCAACCGCATCATGGCCTTGGAGAATCCCGGGGATTCGCGCCGGACGATGCAGTCGGCGCCGTTATTGCGGGAGGCGAACCGGGCGTACCGGAACGAAGGCGGGATGCAGTTCCGGGAAGTGGGGGCGGCGTGGGGGCTGGGGCAGGAGGGGGTGAGTTTTGGGGCGGCGACGGGGGACTTTGACGGGGACGGAGACCTGGACCTGATCTACGGCAACTACGAGTCGGGCCCGACGGTGCTGCGCAACGACAGCGCGACGGGACACCGGCTGGTGGTGGCGCTGCGGGGCACGGAGTCGAACCGGTTCGGGGCGGGTGCGACGGTGCGGATCAAGAGCGCCAGCGGACCGCAGGTGCGCACGCTGGTGCTGGCACGGGGGTACCTCTCGACGAGCGAACCGATCCTGCACTTTGGACTGGGAGAAGATCCGGTGATCGAGGAACTGAGCGTGGAGTGGCCGAGCGGCCACCGGCAAAGCTTCCGCAACCTCGCGGTGGACCGGAAGCTGACGATCACCGAGCCGACCGGCCCGGCCCGGCCGACCCCGCCACCACCCGCCACCCCGGGCCTGTTCGAACCGGCCCCCGTGTCCCTGGTCGCCCACGAGCAGCCCGAACCCGACGCCAATCCCCAGGCCCTGATCCCATTCCGCTTCGACCGCCGCGGCCCCGCCTTGGCGGTGTGGCCGCAGTCCGGCCACGAAACCCTGCTGCTGGGCGGCACCACCAAGGACCCGCTCCAAGGCTTCGCGCCCGATCCGCTCGACGACGGCCCGCTGCTGGTCTTCGAAGCCAACGGCGACGGCCGGCCCGATCTGCTCCAGACCAAGGCCGGCACCAGCCGGCCCTTTGGCCCGGACTACCAACCCCGGCTGCACCTCGGCACCGCCACCGGCTTTGCTCCCGGCCCGTTGCCCGCGATCCCGCAGAGCACCGGCGCCGCCGTGGCCGCCGATTACGACCGCGACGGCGACCTGGACGTGTTCCTCGGCGCCCGCGTGCAGCCCGGCAAATACCCGCTCTCCCCCACCAGCGTCCTTTTGCGCAACGACGCCGGGGTCTTCACGTCCGTCCCCTTGCCCCGCAACGGCGAACTGGGCCCGGTCACCTCCGCGCTCTTCAGCGACCTCGACGGCGACGGCTGGGCCGATCTCATCCTGACCACCGAGTGGGGCCCGGTGGTCTATCTGCACAATGACCAGGGCCGGGGCTTCACCGAGCGCAGCGCCGCGCAGGGCTTCACCACCACCGGCCTGTGGAGCTCGGTGGTGAGCGCCGACTTTAACCACGACGGCAAACCCGACTACGCCGTCGGCAACCTCGGCCTGAACACGCCCTACCTCACCGGTCCGGTGATCCTCTTCCATGGCCGCTTCGGCGACGGCGGTCCCCCCCTGCTGCTCGAGGCGCTGCAGGAGAACAACCAGCTGTATCCCCGCCGCTCCCGCAACGAGCTCGGCGCCCGCATCAGCGGACTGCTGCGCCGGTTCCCCCGTCACAACGACTACGCCCGGGCCACGCTGCCGGAGATCGTCGGGGCGGACCGGCTCGCCAAGGCCCGGCGCTTCGAGGCCACGGAACTGCGCAGCGGGGTGTACCTGAGCCAGCCCGACGGCACACACCGGTTCACGGCCCTGCCGTGGGCCGTGCAGCTGGCCCCCGTGCAGGGGCTGGTCGCGCTGGATCTCAACGGCGACGGGCACCCGGATCTCGCGCTCCTGCAGAACTCGCACGCCCCCACGCCCTCGCTCGGCCGCTTCACTGGCGGGCTCGGCGTGGTGCTGCTCAACGACGGCCACGGTGGCTTCCGCGCCCTCGATCCGCAGGCAAGCGGCCTGATCGTGCCCGGCGATGCGAAGGCCCTGGTCGTCACCGACCTCGATGGCGATGGCTGGCCGGACCTGGTGGCCAGTCGCAACGACGAGCCCGCCCTGGCGTTCCGGCACCGCGGAGTGGCCGGCCAACGGCCGCTGCGCATCGTGCTGCAGGGTCCCCCGGGCAATCCCACCGGCATCGGCGCGCGCCTGACGCTCACGCTCGCCGACGGCACGACGCGCACCGCGGAGGTCAGCGCCGGCTCCGGCTATTACTCCCAGTCCTCCCCGGCCG
>JBDKHE010000506.1:0-5403 GCA_039797805.1 Verrucomicrobiota bacterium | reverse complement strand
GCAACACCGCTTCCACCTCGGCCGGGTGCACCTTTTCTCCGCCGGTGATGATGGCCGCATCATTCCTTCCCTGGACATGCAAGTGCCCCCGTTCGTCCAGGGTTCCCAGGTCCGATGTACGAAAGCCCACTGGCTTCCGCCACTCCGGATAGTATCCGCGAAACAGTGATTCGCTCTCGATCCTGATGACTCCATCCTTTGCAACGCTCACCTGGCCGTGGGGCAAGGCTCTGCCGCAACCGCGCATCCCGCGCAGAAACTCATCCGGTCGCAACGCCGTGATCATCGCAGCGGTCTCGGTCATGCCATAACCGGGTGACAACGGCAGACGAAGATCCGCCGCCTGGTCCAACAAGGCCGGCCACGCGGGCGCGCCGCCCAGAAAGACGATGCGGAACGTGCGCAGCCATGCCACGGCCGGCTCCAGCCGCATCAGCCGATCCAGCTGCGTGGGCACCAGGGAGATCACCCAGCCTTCGGGCTCGGCGGGCAATACCGGCAGTTTTCCCCGCTCAACCTGCTTCCAGTCGAGCGGCCGGTATTCGCCGCCGGTCAGCGCGCAGCGCATCCAGGCCATGAATCCGCTGACATGATGCAAGGGCAGCAGGCCGGCGGCATTCACCTGCTTCAGACCAAAATGACGGGTGAATCCCCGCACCGCCGCGCTGATCGTTTGTTCATCATGCCGGGCAAACTTCACCTGCCCACTGCTGCCGCCGGTGGGAATCATCAGCCAGCCCTCGGGGGTTTTTTTGAAGGTGTTTTCCATCGGCATGCCCCGCAGGGCTTCGAGGTGGCTTTGCTCGGTCGCCCCCCAGGCCGGGTCGCAAAGAAACACTTCGGTGTAGCCGGCGACGCCGCGAGCGAACTCAGTCATGAAGGCCGGTTGATCCGCCTCGGACACAAAGAACCTCGCCCGCTGCCGGGCCCGGCGTTCCCGTCCCGTAAACACTCCCTTCAGGTCAGCGCGTTCCATAATTCCTCCGGGTTGACAGCGGCCGCCCAACTCGCGTCCAGCACCGGTCCCAGGAATGGTCCGTCCCATCGCCGGTCGCCAAATACCTCGCCAATCCCAAAGCCGGGTGAACGGCGCAACAGCACCACATGGTGCCGCAGCGCAAACCGCAGGATCGCAGCGCGGCCCAGCGCCGTCTCGATCGCGCTGGAGAGCACCACGTCCGCCTGCGTCGCCACCACCCACGCCGCCATGTCTTCGAGCGGGCCGGCCAGCGCCGGCTTGATCACAAATATCCCCGGCCAGCCTTCCGCCTGCCAGCGCCGGGCCTCGTCGAGCCGCACCACCGATTCGTCGAGGGCGAGCTTCACCGGATAATCTTCGGCAAGTCCGTGCAAGGCGGCCTCGTCCGTCGGCGCCACGGGTTGCTCGACAAACTCCACCGGCCGGTCAGCGCAAAGCCCCAGCCAGCGCTCGGCCTGACGCCGGTTCCATGACCCGTTGGCATCCAGCCGGAGCTTCGCATAGGCCGGCAGCACGGCCAGCAACTCATCGAGCAATCCCATTTCCAAGTCGGGAGATTCCACCCCCACCTTCCATTTGAAACTCAGGTATCCCGCTTCCAGCCTCGTCGGCAAGGCAGCCAGTGCCGCCTTGCCCGCCGGCAGCAGCGCCGTGAGCGGCACGCGCGGGGTGGCCGAGGGCACGCCCGGCCGGGCCAATGCCGCGGCGAGAGCAAAGCGCACGGTGCCCAACGTGGCCGGAACCTGATCGAGGGCATCGGCCGTGATCCGGTCCCCCAGCCTTCGGCACATTTCCTCCGCTTCCGCCACCGTCTCCGTGCCAAACCACGGAATCGGCGCGATCTCTCCAAACCCCGCCGCGCCGTTTTCGTCCTCCAACCGCAGGAGAAAACCCTCGCGCTCCGCCCAAAGTCCATGCGCCGTCCGCAGCGGTGTGCTCAAGGGCAACCGGTAGGGACGATGAGTGAATCGGTATTCCATGCAGCTTCCACGAGATACACGGATAAACCGGAAAGAAAAGCGGGGACCTGCCTCGACCCCAAAATCCCTGAACCGCACTCAGGCTGCCCAAATCGCGCAATGCATTTCTGCGCCAGACGGGATTCGGTCCGTGGGGGTTCGGTCTACACCTGCTGACGGCGGATCTGGGCCGTTGGATGGAACCTTCCCTCGGGTCTGGCTACAAAAAGATTAGCAAGAGGCGAGATTCGATCTCGCCTGGATCCGCTCACCTAGCCGGCGTTGTTGGCGATCAGCCACCAAGTGTATCCCACATACACGACAAGCAACACCCCGGCCTCGATTCGTGAAATCTTGCCACCCGATTTGCAGAGGGGCAGCAGGGCCACGGCAATCGCCAGCATCAACCCGAGGTCAACCAAACTGATCCCCGGCGCACTGATGGGATGCACGAGGGCGCAGAGCCCCAAAATGCCGACGATGTTGAAGATATTGGAACCAACGATGTTGCCTATCGCCACGTCGCTGTGCTTGCGGACGGCTGCCACCAGCGAGGTTGCCAGCTCCGGCATACTCGTACCGACGGCCACGATCGTCAGGCCGATCACCGTCTGGCTGATGCCCCATCCTTGCGCCAGCGTGACCGCGCCGCCGACAAAAAAGTGACTGCCCGCCACCAACACCGCGAGGCCGAGCAACGTCAAACCAATCGCGGTGATCATGCTCAGAGGCTTGACTGCGGATTCTTCGCCTTGCCCAATCTCGGACTTGAACTCCGAGGCCGCGGTTCTGATCTCCGCGGTTTCCTTCCGCGCCGCCCGCACCGTGGTGACGGTGTAGACAATCGCACCGAGAAACAGCACCGCACCTTCCCAGCGCGCCAACGATTCATCGATCAGAAACGCGCACAGGACCACAGTCGCTGCGATCATGATCGGGATCTCCCGGCGGATGATCTGGGAAGAAGCCGTGACCGGGGTAACCAAGGAACAAAGGCCGAGGATCAGGGCGATGTTACAGATGTTGGAACCAACCACGTTGCCGATGGAGATGCCGCCGTTGCCCGAAAGCACGGCCTGTAAACTCACCACCATTTCCGGACTGCTGGTGCCGTAGGCGATGACGGTCAGACCGATCACGAGCGGCGTGAGCCCGAGGCGCAGGGCAAGGCCTGTGCCGCCTTTAATGAGCGTTTGCGCGCCGATGTAGAGCAGACCGAACCCGCCGAGGAGAGAGAGCCAAGGAGTCATGAAGTAGGGATGAGTACGCAAGAGCGGGTTCCCGCCCTGTCAAAGGTATGTGGACTGGAATTCCGCGTGAATTTTCCAAGTAAGGCGCAAGCTCGGCTCGCGATAACCCGAAGTGAACCGTTCCGCTCCGTCCCTTCCCCTCCCACCACGTTGCGCCCAAGGCCGCGACAGTCCGATCGCGAGCGAACGGATGGCTCCTTCACTTCGCCAAAATGACAGGTAATGAGTAGAGGGTGGATTCGAAAGCCGCGCGCTAGCCCGTAAGGCCGGCGTCGAGATCCTCCAAACTCGGCGAGATGTAAAATAGTTCACGCCGTGTCGATCCGCTCGACTTCCCCTTTTCCCTCAGTCGTTCGATCGGTACCCAAACCCACCTGCGCACGGTTTCACTGCACGTCGTGACCGTGAAAACTTCCGCCCTTCTGCCAAATTTTCGTTGAGAATAGGCAAAGCGGGAGTATTCCGTTCATGGCAACGATGCCCAAGCCTGTTGCCAAACCGACCCGCGACTCGGACTACTACCTGCCCGCCGAGCGCTTCTTCAACGTCAACCTCCCGAGTGCGCTGACCTTCGACGATGTGTCGCTCGCCACGCTCCACTCGGAGATCCTCCCCAAGGACACCGATCTGGCCACCTCGCTCTCGGAGAGCCTGCGGCTCCAGATTCCCATCATTTCGTCCGACATGGACACCGTCACCGAGTCGCGCATGGCCATCGCCATGGCCCTCAACGGCGGTCTCGGCCTGATCCACTACAACCTCACGGCCAAGGACCAGATCAAAGAGGTCGCCCGCGTTAAGCACCACATCCACGGCCTTATCCAAGACCCGATGACCGTCTCTCCCGACATGTCGGTCGGCGATGTCCTCCAGATCATCGATCAGAAGCGCTTCGAGTTCCGCACTTTCCCTGTGGTTGACGATCAGGGCCGGCTTTGCGGCCTGCTCCCCGGAAACGTCGTGAAGGAACGCTACAAGGCCCGTCAGGTGGCCGATGTGATGACCCCGCGCAAGCAGCTCATCACGGCCGATGCCAAGCGGATGTCCGCCGACCCGATCAAAGAGGCCGACCGCTTTTTCAACGAACACATCGGCATCCACAAAATCCTCGTGGTCGACGCGCAGGACCGGCTCAGCGGCCTCATCACCAGCTCCGACGTCGAGCGCATCACCGGCGAATCCAAATCCCGCCGCAAGCCCGCCCGCGACTCCCAGTTCCGTCTCGTCGTCGGCGCCGCCCTCTCCCCGGTGCGCAAGCCCGACGGCTCCCTCGACCGCGACAAGATCATCGCCCACGTCAGCGAGCTCGTGCAAGAATCCGTCGACGTCGTGGCGGTTTCGACCGCGCACGGTCACACCAAGGGTGTGGGCGACATGGTCAAACTTGTCCGCAAGGCTTTCAAGGACCTCACCATCATCGCCGGCAACGTCACCAGCGGCGAGGGCGTCGAGTTCCTCGCCGATTGCGGCGCCAACGCGATCAAGATCGGCCAGGGTCCGGGCTCGATCTGCACCACCCGAGTCGTCGCCGGCGTCGGGATTCCCCAACTCACCGCCCTCCACGTCGCAGGGCGCGGGGCGGCCAGGAAAGGCGTCCGGCTCATCGCCGACGGCGGCATCACCAAGTCGGGCGACATCGTCAAGGCCCTCACCCTGTCCGACGCGGTCATTCTCGGCGGTCTGCTCGCCGGTTGCCGCGAGGCCCCGGGCGAGATCATGGAAATCTCAGGCAAGCTCTACAAACAGTACCGCGGCATGGGTTCCCACGCGGCCATGAAGGCCGGTTCGGCCGCTCGCTACGGCCACGACAAGAACGACACCGTCCGCAAGGTCGCCGCCGAGGGCATCGAGGCGCTGAAGGAGGTTTCCGGCTCGGTCGACGACGTTCTCAACACCCTCATCGGGGGCGTCCAGAGCGGCATGGGCTATTTGGGGGCGAAAACCCTCAAGGAACTCCGCCAACGCGCCCGCTATGTGCGGGTTACTCCGGCCGGCCAGAAGGAAGCCTCCCCGCACGACGTCATCGAAGTTGCCACGCGCAGCGGCGGTTGATTAATTGAAACAAATCCCCGGGCCGGGACTCTTACTCTCTGGTATGAAACGTCATCGCCCCTTCCCCTTCGTCGCGCTGGTGCTTCTGCTCGCCGCAGCGGCTCCGCGGTTGCACGCCACCACCGTCATGGCGCCTCCTTTCGAGCGCCTCGTGGGATCCGCC
>JBDKHE010000505.1:0-3957 GCA_039797805.1 Verrucomicrobiota bacterium | reverse complement strand
ACCAGACCCCGTTCTTGCCGAGCTCGCGGTTGAAGTTGTTGCGGAAATTGGGAAGCCAGTCCGTGGACAACACGCTGCCGAAGGCGATCGCGCCGACCAGCCACAGGGCACCGGCCGCATACCGCGCCTTGGCCTTCTCATGTTCCGCCCCCAGCCAGCGCGCCGGCAAACCGGTGCGCGCGAAGAGCCAGACCACCAGCAGGGCCCCGACGCCCACCCCGCTCAGGATCGCCGGCAGGTTGTAGGACTCCCGGATGTTGCCGATGACCTCGGTCGTGTACACGAGGTAGTCGACGGCGATGAAATTGAACCGCACGCCGAACTCGTCCCAAAAGGTCCACTCGGACACGCCGCCAAAGAGCAGCAGGTAGCAGATGCCGAAACTCGCGACGTACGCCAGCCAGCGCGTTGCCTTCCACGCGAAGAATCTCGCGGGCAGGAGCGTCAGCACGACGATGAGCGGCAACGCGGCGAACGCCGCCGCCCCCAGGTCATAGACCAAACCCCAGCCAAACGCCGCCACAAGGCTCAGTGTCCACGTCACGTCGTGTGAGGCCTTGATCAGCAGGGCCAGCCGGGTGAGAAAGGAGAGCCCCAGAAACACCATGAAAAAAAGCACGATGCCGCCGTGACGGCGTTGCAGCATGCGTTGGCACAGGGTCGGGGGCGGTGTCGTAGTGGGGGTAAGAATGGGCACGATGAGTGTGAAGTGTTCGAATGAAAACCCATCACTCCTGACACGCAAGCCGGGGGACCGGAAAAATTATTGAACGCGCGGGCCGCTCATGAGTCGTCGGCGCACGCCCAGCAATCCAACGACCAACAACCCCAGCGCGAACATCATCGCGACCGGCACGTTACGCAGATTCTCCGCCAGCCCGATTCCCAGCGCCGACCCGATCCAACCGGCCACGGCGTAAACGAGCACCGCCCACTGCACGCGTCCGCTGCGGGCCGGATAATAGACCAACAGCGTCGAATAGCCCGACACCGCCGCCGCATACAAGAGCGCCCCGGGCGATCCCAGACCCCGCCCCATCAGGACGACCGCCCCGAGCAATCCTGCCATCGCAACCAGCGCAACCCCCGCGACCCTTCTCAGGTTCAACGCGAAACCAGCCAAAACTCCGGCGATGAGATGGACCCCCGCATTCGCCACCAGCTGCGCACCGCCGGTCCAGGTCACCGCCTTCAACTCCGGCGTGTGCTGAATGAGGTAGAATGCCGCTGAGTCGAAAGCCACCAGCGCCAGCAACAGCAGGATCCAGAGAACTCCGCCGCGGACACTGTAATCAAATCCGGTTGCGCCCTCTGGTTCGCCCGGTTGCGCAAAAGCCCGCACGGCCCGCCACCCCACGGCGGCCGCCCCGAGTCCGACCATCGCCTGCGTTTTCGCGTCTCCCGCGAAAACCGGCGGCAAATTGCACAGCGCATAGGCGAGACCGGTGCCGATCCCGAGGCACAGCCCCAGTTGCCGACCACCGGTCTCGCGCACCAGCTGCGCGGCCAGGCCCACGGTCACCCATCCGGTGGCGCCGCCGGTCAGTCCGGCGACAACCAGGAATGCGCCGGGTGTTCGGACCACCATCACCAAGACCGCGGCGAAGCCCGCGACCAAGTAGCCTGCTCCCATCAGCCCGCGCCGCCGTTGTTCGTGATAGGCCCAGCCCATGGCCACGCTGCCTGCAATGCCCGCGCCGCCCATCACCGCCATCGCCGGCCGCAACCAGTCATGATTTGCCCCCAAGACCTCCCCCATCGCGTGCAACAACCCAAACTGGGCGAACACCAGGAAGTACGCATACGTCGCCGCCACCGCCACCACCGCAGTGACCCGGCTGCGCAACGGCGGTATGGCTTCCTCTGTAACCGAGGATTTTGTGGCTGTGGGGAAATTCACCGGATGATTGACGCGGACCGCTTTACGCTGGTCCAGCCCGCCGGTCTCGGCAACGGGATAGAAAAATTACTTGCCCCACGCCGTTTTCCCCGGCTCCTTCAAGGTCTCGATCTACCCATGATCATCAACCACCACCATCACCACGAAGCCTAGCCTTCCCTCGCGGGGAAGGCCTGGATGTGCCTTCCCTGGGTGATGAGACGATTTTCCAAACCCCGGCTGGCATGTCCCGCCGGGGTTTTTATTTTCCCGGCATAAGGCCCTCCGCGCTTGGCTCACGCCCACCCATTCCCTTCACTCAACCTTTCCCAAGATCCTCGATACCGGACCCAAGACCCAAATCCACATGCCTCCCGCCAACCTCCCCAAAGACCGTCTCCGCCTCGCCATCCAGAAGAGCGGCCGACTCTCCACCGACTCCCTCGATCTGCTCAACCGTTGCGGCATCAAGGTCAAGGCCCCCAAGGAGAAGCTCCTGCTGCACTCCGAGAATTTCCCCATCGATATCCTCTTCGTCCGCGATGACGACATCCCGCAGCTCGTCATGGACGGCGTGAGCGACCTCGGCATCGTCGGCCAGAACGTCCTGGAGGAGTCCGCCATCGAGCGCCGCGACGCCGGTTCCGGCCACGCCTACGCGGTCGAGCGCGTGCTCGATTTCGGCGGTTGCCGCCTGGCCATCGCCCTCCCCGAGGAGCGTCCGTACTCCGGTCCCGCCGACCTCGCCGGCCTCCGCATCGCCACCACCTACCCGCGGCTGACCAAGCGCTTCTTCGACGAGAAGAACATCAAGGCCGACATCGTCACGCTCACCGGCTCGGTCGAGGTCGCCCCGCGCCTCGGGCTGGCCGAGGCCATCTGCGACCTCGTCGCCACCGGCTCCACCCTCGAGGCCAACCGCCTCCGCGCCGTCGAGACCATCTTCAAGAGCAAGGCCGCCCTCATCCGCGGCGACTACAAACTCACGCCGCAAAAGGCCCACGCCCTCGAGATCATGCTCCGCCGCATCGACGGCGTGCAACTGGCCTCCGAGGCCAAGTACATCATGCTCCACGCGCCGAAGTCCGCGCTCGCCGAGATCCAGAAACTTCTCCCGGGCTCCGAGAATCCCACCGTGCTGCCGCTCGCCGGCGACGACACCAAGGTCGCCCTCCACGCCGTCTGCCAGGAAGCCGTCTTCTGGGAAACCATGGAGACCCTCAAGAAGGCCGGCGCGAGCAGCATCCTTGTCCTCCCGATCGAGAAGATGATGCTCTGAACCAAAGCCCACCCCCTGTCATTCTGAACGCAGTGAAGAATCCATCTGCATGCCCGCCGGCGATAATCACTCCGGATCCTTCGTTACACTCAGGATGACCCGATAAAATGAAACCCCTCGTCTGGAAATCCCTCTCCGCTTCCGCCCGCCGCGCCGCGCTCTCCCGCCCGGCGCAAAAGGCGCAGCCGCAGACGGCTGCCATCGTGGCGGATATCATCCGGGATGTCCGCGAAGGGGGCGACGTCGCCTTGCGCCGGCTCACGGAGAAGCTGGACGGTGCCAAACTGACAACCTTGCGCGTCGGCACCGCAGAATTCGCCGCCGCGGGCAAAGCGCTCAAGCCGGCGGACAAGGCCGCGTTGCGCACCGCCTACCGCAACCTCCGCCAGTTTCACCTCGCCCAGCGTCCGGCCCCGATCCGCGTCGAGACCACGCCGGGGGTCGTGTGCGAAAAAGTCTCCCGCCCGATCGAGCGCGTCGGTCTCTACGTGCCGGGCGGCAGCGCGCCGCTTTTCTCCACCGCGCTCATGCTCGGCGTGCCGTCCCGGATCGCGGGCAATCCCGTGCGCGTGCTCTGCACCCCGCCGGGCCGCGACGGGCGGGTCAGTTCGTGGATTCTTTTCGCCGCCCAGCTCTGTGGCATCACCGAGGTCTTCAAGCTCGGCGGGGCCCAGGCGGTCGCGGCCATGGCCTACGGCACCCTCACGGTGCCGAAATGCGACAAGCTTTTCGGTCCGGGCAACAGCTTCGTCACCGAGGCGAAGCTTCAGGTCTCCCGCGATGCCGCCGGCGCCGCAAT
>JBDKHE010000504.1:0-3307 GCA_039797805.1 Verrucomicrobiota bacterium | reverse complement strand
GACAACATGGCGCATCCGTCCACTGTCTCTGGCTGTGAACCCTATGCGTTTACCAACCAATACCTCGGACCGCAAAACGCCCGTTCGGGAGAATCAATTAGCGGCTGGATCACCGGTACTGCCGGCTGGATGTTCCGTTCGGTGCTAGAATATTTCTGTGGTATCAAGCCGGGGTACTCGTCGTTCGTCGTCGAGCCTTGCCTGCCAACTAGCTGGGAAAGGGCGATCATCCGTCGAGAAATTCGTGGCCAGATGCAAACCATCGAGATTAGGCGCAAGGGCGTTGGATACGCAATTTCGGTCAACGGGAGGGATTATTGTGGCCCGATAGCGTATTGAACGGCACCGACGGGGCATCATGTCACCGGCGGGGTGATTATGCCGAGCTCGGCGTAATTGCCCCGGCTGTGACAGCATCAGCCCCATATTTCGACCGACGATCACGATTCCATCCCTATAGTTCATGAGCAAACTAAGTTAAGGAGCCTCTGAAAAACTCACCATTGGATACTGCGTGGTGGGCTTGCGGGGATTTTTTTAGCGAACCGGATGGCGCGCAGGCAGAAGACGTAATTGAGATGCGGCTGCTGGATTTGGGGCGGGTATCAGGCGGCGGCGAGCAGGGTTTTTCTGACTTGGTAGAGGTTGGCGAGGGCGAAGAGCAGAGTAAACCGCGCGGTGTTCTTGGTCAGGCCACGGTAACGGACGGTGGCGTGCCCCACAACCGTTTGATGATGCGGAATGCTCGCACCCCATGATGATATGCCCGAGCGACCTTGGATTTGGTCGGCGGCTTTTGAGTCGCGGCTTCCCGGCTACGGACAATCTCGCCTAAAGCTGGCTTCTCCCCGCCGCTAGACGAATGGTGCCCGGGACAGGACTTGAACCTGCACGTCTTTCGACACCAGATCCTAAGTCTGGCGTGTCTGCCAATTCCACCACCCGGGCGATAGCACTTGCGGACGTTGACAAACCCCAACCAACCGGGCGAGCACGATTCTCGGAGTTAAACTATCTCGTTGCTGACTTAAACAGCGTCGGAATTGATGTGCCGGCCAGTTCCTCCAGGCTCGCCTCGGCGATGAACGAGGGGAATGCTGGGCTTCCAGGTGACCAGAGTTCGAGGCTGTCGCTGTGGTCGTCGAAGTAATCCGGTCGTGTCGTAATTCGGACCGAGTGCGTCATCGTCTGCCCGCACCCACATTTCGGGAGGATTCTGGACATGCTTGCGCTTCAACTTGCAGGAGGTGCGGTGATAGACGTTGTTGCCGATATACTTCTCATGCGTGAGAATCTGATGAACGGTGCCACGCGTCCACTCGCGGCCCAAATCCGTCTTCAGGCCTCGACGGTTCAGGTCGGCCGCGATTTCGCTCTCAACCCAGCCATCGTTCACGAATACCTCGAAAATCCACCGCACGACCGCCTGCTCATCCTCCGGGCCCGGCACCAGCACCACCCGGTCAGTAATCAGGCTCTTTTGCTCGCCCAAGTTGAGCACCTGTTTCCGCTGGCCCTCCTGATCAACCAGCATGCGCCGTAGTCCAAAGCCGGCCGAGCCACCCTGTTTGAATCCCATTTGGATCAAGCGGCAGGCACCTTGGAATACCTTGGTCGATAGTTCCCGGCTGTATTCGCCCGCCATCGAGCGTTTGACGCTCTTGATGATGTTCGACGTGGGGCTGCCATCGTTCTCGAACTGCTCGGCGCAGTAATGGGCGGTAATCCCCGCCCGTCGGCAGATATATTCATAATAGCCGCTCTCATCGGCATCCTGGAAGCGCCCCCACCGGCTCACATCATAAACCAAGATGGCCTTGAAGTCGGCCCGGCCGGCTGCCACCTCGTCGATCATCGCCTGGAGGCTCTCGCGCCCCTTGATGTTTAGCCCACTCTTCCCTTCATCGGCGAAGATGCGGTTGATGGACAACCCGCGCCGGGCCGCGAATTCGCGGATGCGGTCCATCTGGTTGTGCGTTGAGTATTGCTGATGCTCCGTAGACATACGGACATAAGCCACGGCAGGAAGTGAGGATATTGGTTCGGGCATACGGCTGCTCGCCCCTTACGCACGCCGAGCCGGTCTGGGCGCCGGTGAATCAGCGGTGCGAAGGACTGCATATCCCGCGAACATGAGCTGCCGGATTTTGCGGGCGATTGCTTCTTGCACACTGGTGCGTGCAAGAGTCGATACCATCCCCAGCATGAGAGCGAGTTGGCGTTCGTTCAAATCTTGCACACCGCAAGCTTTTAGCGCCGTAGACAAGCGCGGTGTCATGAATCGCTGGGCAACCCGCTGCGGATTGCTCCCCTTTCGCTTGGGGTTGGCCGCCCGCCACAAGCGGACCCGCATCGCATTACCCGGACCCTTGAAGTAGCCGGAGTTCTCGGGCCGATTCAGCCACCGTTGCTGGCTGCCAGCTTTGGCCACCCGCCGGCACTCGGCGTAGCCGCAATAGCGGTGCCGTTTGCCCAATCGGGGATTGACCGGGAATTTTCGACCACAATGGGCGCATTTACCATGATTCGCTCTAGGTTTGTTTTTCACGCCGGGGGAGATTACCCCCGGAGCTTCGCACGACCATGCGCATGACGCGCATCGACCGGCTCTTTGCTTGCCCGACGTGGACTGAGCAATGAGGACGGAGCGAGGGAGAAGGCCAGAAGCAGACACGCGGGGTTGCTCGGCTACGGTGGCGCATACGCGCCATCCTTCGCCTCCCCACCCCGCGCGACTGCCGGGCCTGACTGGTGCGGGGAACCGGCGCGGACAGCGGCTCCCGGAGTCGCCGCCGACCGCTTCCGGCCCCGCGCTGAGCCGCTACGGCGCGGCTTCAAGGGGTTCGATTCGAATCTCCGTGATCGCCATGCCATCGGCGGTTTCAGCCGGACGCGCCGGATTTGTTGCGCTGAGAGTGGACCGGAAAACACGGCGGCCGACCGCCAGTGCCGCAGCGGAGCCCGCGGCAATGGCGCAATGCGCCTCATGCAACTTCCGGCCCTTGACCGTGACCCGGTGGGTCACGAACAAAAGAATCAGCACAGTCTCATCGAGCGAAAGCCTCAGTTCGGTCAGACTGGCGTAGGGCAAGGCCAGGCGCTCACGCGGCGACTCGAGCCGTAGAAACAGGGTCGGTGCACTGGCCCCGGCGATGCAGTCGCCGGCCATACTTCCATAGTGATCGAGGCTCATACGCGCATACGCGGCCGTGGAGCCGGGGTTGGACTGTGGGAATCATCCGCCAGCCCCTGGCCGGAGATAAAACCGGAGACATGGATCCGCGGTTTCGGGCGCGGCGATTCGTCG
>JBDKHE010000503.1:0-9100 GCA_039797805.1 Verrucomicrobiota bacterium | reverse complement strand
TACCAGGGCGACCTGATGGGCGACATCAACCGCCGCCGCGGCCAGATCCAGAGCCTCGAGAACAAGGCCGGCGCCTGCATCATCAACGCGCACGTCCCGCTGGAAATGCTCTTCGGCTACGTCACAGACATCCGTTCCCTCTCGAAGGGACGCGCCAGTGCGTCGATCACTCCCTCCCATTTCGCGCAGGTCCCGAATTCGCAACTCGCGAAAATTGTCGAGACCAACGCCAAGGGTCCTGCCCGTACCTAACCTTTAACCTTCGTTCTTTATACCGCCATGAAAGGCCAACGCATTCGCATCAAACTCCAAGGCTTCGACTACCGTGTGATCGACCAGTCGGCCACGGAAATCGTGGAAACCGCCAAGCGCTCCGGCGCCCGGGTCTCGGGTCCCATTCCGCTGCCCACGCACATCGTGAAGCTTTCCGTCAACCGCTCCCCGCACGTCGACAAGAAGTCCATGGAGCAGTTTGAATCCCGCACGCACAAGCGCCTCATCGACATTTTGGAGCCCACGGCCCAGACGGTCGACGAACTTAAGAAGCTCAATCTTCCCTCCGGCGTCGACATTACCATCAACGTTTAAATTTCAACCCACATACCATCTTAGCAGCCAGCCGGCTTACCCCGGCCCTTGCTAAAGTAGGTCTAAACAAACGGCGTTCCCCGCCACCTACCACTTAGCCCATGATCGCTACACTATTAGGCAAAAAAATCGGCATGACCCAGGTCTACGACGCTCAAAACGTCTTGGTCCCGGTCACCGTGGTGGAAGCCGGCCCTTGCCCGGTTGTCCAAGTAAAAACAGTTGAGACCGACGGCTACCATGCCGTACAGCTCGGCTTCGGCGCCCAGAAGGCAAAGAACGCTTCCAAGGCCGAGACGAACCACGCCAAGAAGGCCGGTCTCACCAGCACCCCCCGCGTGCTTAACGAAGTCCGCCTCACCGAGGCTCCCTCCGTCAAGGCCGGCGACGTCATCACGGTCGAGGCTTTCACCGAAGGCCAGATTATCGACGTGCTGGGCGTGTCCAAGGGTAAAGGTTTCCAGGGCGTCGTGAAGCGCTTCCGTGTTGGCGGCGGTCCTGCCGCTCACGGATCCATGTTTCACCGTCGCATCGGTTCCATCGGTATGCGCCAGACCCCTGGCCGCACGTGGAAAAACCAACGCATGCCCGGTCACATGGGCAGCAAGTTCCGCACCGTGCAGAACCTGCGCGTCGTGAAGATCATCGCCGACAAGAACCTCATCCTCGTCAATGGCTCCATTCCCGGCGCCAACGGCGATGATGTCATCATCCGCTCGGGCAAGAAGGCCAAGAAAGCCTAACCAACGGAGACCGACACAAAATGAAACTTACCGTTTTCACATCCGATGCCTCGAAGAGCTCCGAACAGGAGTTCGCCCTGCCGACCTTTGAAGGCGACAAGGGCCTCCAGGCCGTCAAGGAAGTCGTCGTCGCCCACCGGGCCAACGCCCGCCAAGGCACGCGTTCCACCAAGACCCGCGGCGAAGTCAGCGGCGGTGGCAAAAAGCCATGGAACCAGAAAGGTACGGGCCGCGCCCGTGCCGGTTCCAGCCGTTCCCCTCTCTGGTCCGGTGGTGGCGTCGTCTTCGGCCCCAAGCCGCGCGATTTCTCCAAGAAGATCAATGGCAAGGTGAAGGCTCTTGCTTTCAGCCGCGCCCTGTTCGATCGGGCCACCTCAGGTGACCTCGCCGTCATTGAGACGTTCTCCTCCAAGGAGAACAAGACCAAGGTCATCAATGCCGTCATCGGTCGCATCGCCCCCAAGGGCAAGGTGCTCATCGTCGATGCTCCCTTCAGCGTCGAGGCCTCCCGCTCCGCGCGCAATCTGGCCCGCGTCACCCTCCAGGAAGCTTCCAAGCTCAACACCCTCGATCTCGTCCAATACAGCAAGATCGTCGTCTCGTCGAAGGCCCTCGAGAAGATCATCGCCCGCACCAACGGAGGTCAGTCATGATTAACGCCGACAAGATTCTCAAAACCATCCGCCTGACGGAGAAATCCAACAAGCTCTCCTCCAACTACGGGCAGTACACCTTTGAGGTGTATCCCTCCGCCACGAAATTCACCGTGCGCGAAGCCGTTGAGCAGACTTTCAAGGTCACCGTCACGCGCGTGAACATCCAAAACCGCAAGGGCAAGCCGAAGAAGTCCCGCGCCGGCCGTCCGATCACCACGTCCGACAGCAAGCGCGCCATCGTCACCCTCAAGCAGGGCGACAAGATCGAGCTCACTTCCTGAGCCCCCGGAGATAACCCACCATGGCCCTCAAATCCTTCCGTCCTCTCACCGCTTCGCTTCGGTTCACCACCCTGAACCGTCCCGACGAAATCGCCAAGAAGCGCCCGGAGCGCTCGCTCGTCGAGAGCAAGAACAAGACCGGTGGCCGTAACACCTACGGTCGCATCACCTCCCGCCGTCGCGGCGGCGGTCACAAGAAGCTTTACCGCATAATCGACTTCAAGCGTTCCAAGCTCGACATGCCCGCCAAGGTGCAGGCGATCGAGTACGATCCCAATCGTAGCGCCCTGCTCGCCCTGATTGCCTATGCCGACGGCACGAAGAACTACGTTCTCGCCCCGGCGGGTCTCAAGGTCGGGGAGTCCATCTACAATGCGATGAAGACCGACACGAACGACTATCGCCCCGGCAATTCGTTCCCGCTCTCCGTCATTCCCCCCGCCACGAAGCTCCACGCCGTCGAGCTTTTGCCCGGTCGCGGCGCCCAGTTGGCCCGTGCGGCCGGCACTTCCGTCGAGCTCGTCTCGATCGAGAACGGCATGGCCCAGCTTCGCCTCTCATCCGGTGAGACCCGTTTGGTCAACGCCCAGTGCCGGGCGACCATCGGCGAAGTTTCCAATGCCGATCACAGCAAGCGTTCCCTCGGCAAGGCCGGTCGCAACCGCTGGCTCGGCAAGCGCCCACGTTCACGTGGTGTCGCCATGAACCCGGTCGATCACCCGAACGGTGGCGGTCAGGGCAAGTCCAAGGGTGGTGGCGGTCGCCAGCATCTCGTCTCTCCTTGGGGCCAGCTCGCGAAGGGTTTCCCGACGCGTCGTCGCTCCAAGCCGTCCAGCTCACTCATCCTCGTTCGCCACAACGGCCGTCCGCCGCGCGGCAAGAAGTAACTTTAACGACTCCGCACCATGGCACGTTCCATCAAGAAAGGTTTCTTCGTCGACTACCACCTCCTGGAAAAAATCCAGAAGGCGGCCAAGTCCGGCGGCGCGCGCAAGCCCATCCAGACCTGGAGCCGGCGCTCGACCATCACTCCCGAATTCGTCGGGCACACCATCAGTGTTCACAACGGCAAGGCTCACATCGCCGTTTATGTCACCGAGAACATGGTTGGTCACAAGCTTGGGGAATTCGCCCCGACCCGCGTCTTCAAGGCGCACGGTGGCATGACCCGCAAGGACATCTAAGGGCTGGCCCTAACGGAATAATACAATGGAAATCCAAGCTCTCACCCGTAATGCGCGCATGTCGCCGCGCAAAGTCCGCGAAATCGCGAACCAGATCCAGGGCCGCCCGGTGCCCGAGGCCATCGACTTTCTCACGCTCATCCCGCGGAAGTCGGCCCGTCTGCTCGTCAAGACCCTCAAAAGCGCCGTGGCCAACGCCGAGAACAACAACAGCCTCGCGGCCAGCACGCTGACCGTGCACCGCGCCCTCGTTGAACCCGGTCCCGTCCTCAAGCGTTTCAAGGCTGGTGCCAAGGGCTCCGCCAAGCCGCGCGTCAAGCGCATGTCGCACCTCCGCATCGTCCTCACCGACGGCAAATCCAACTAACTCTCACCATGGGACAAAAGACCAACCCCACAGGCTTCCGCCTAGCCGTCCGTCGCAACTGGCAGTCGCGCTGGTTCGCTCGCAAGAAGGATTTCGCCAAGCTCCTCCACGAGGATCAGATCATCCGCTCCACGCTGATGGAAAAACTCAAGCAGGCCTCGGTGCCGCGCATCTTCATTGAGCGCGCCGGCAACCGTGTCCGCGTGAAGATCTTCACCGCCCGTCCTGGCATTGTCATCGGCAAGAAGGGACAGGAGGTCGAGAACATGAAGGTGCAGCTCGGCAAGCTCACCGGCAAGGAAGTCCTCCTCGACATCCAGGAAGTCAAGAAGCCTGAGATCGAGGCCCAGCTCGTTGCCGAGAACGTCGCCCTCCAGCTGGAGCGCCGCATCGCCTTTCGTCGCGCCATCAAGAAGTCCATCCAGACCGCCATGTCCCTGGGCATCGACGGCATCAAGATCCAGTGCTCGGGCCGCCTCGGCGGCACGGACATCGCTCGCCGCGAATGGCAGCGCCAGGGTCGCATCCCGCTGCATTCCCTGCGCGAAAACATCGATTACGGCTTTGCTGAAGCCCAGACCCTCTGGGGCAAGATCGGCGTCAAGTGCTGGATCTGCAAAAAAGAAGAATCCAACTAAAAACTACCGGCACCTAGCTTGAACTTCCGAGCTTCCCGCCACTGATACCATGTCCGCTTTAGCACCCGCCCGTACCAAATACCGCAAGTCGATGAAAGGCTCCCGCGCTGGCAATGCCAAGCGCGGCAACACGCTCGCCTTTGGCGAATTCGGCCTGCAGTCCCTCTCCCGTGGCCCCATGACGGGCAAGCAGATCGAAGCTGCCCGCGTCACCATCGCCCGCCATCTCAAGCGCAAGGGCAAACTCTGGATCCGGGTGTTCCCGCACAAGCCCGTGACCAAGAAGCCTGCCGAGGTGCGCATGGGCCAGGGCAAGGGCCCGGTCGAATTCTACGTGGCCGTCATCAAGCCCGGTGCTGTTCTCTTTGAACTCGCCGGCGTGCCCGCCACCATTGCCAAGGAGGCCTTCCGCCTCGCTGACGCCAAGCTGCCGTTCCGCTGCCGTTTCATCGCGCGCGAAGGCGCGGCCGTCTAACCCAGGAGACCGACGAACATGACTTCCAAAGAAATCCGCGACCTCGCTCCCGCCGAGATCAAGAACAAGCTCCGCGAGACCCGCGAGCAGCTCCTCCAGCTTCGCCTGCGCAAGAACGCCGGCCAGGTTGAGAAGCCGCACCTCCTGCGCACCTACCGCAAGGACATCGCCCGTCTCGAGACCATCCTCAAGCAGAAGAATACGACCAAGGCCGCCTGAGGCTGCCGGCGCTAACCGAACCACCACATGTCCACTCACGAACGCCACAATCGCCGCAAGACCCTCATCGGTTTCGTCAGCTCCAAGATGGGCGACAAATCCGTCAAGGTCACCGTCCCCTACAAGACGCCGCACCCGCTTTATCACAAGGTCATCAATCGCAAGACCGTCCTTCACGTCCACGACGAGAAGAACGAAACCCGGATCGGCGACAAGATCGAGGTCATGGAGACCCGCCCGATCAGCCGCCTGAAGCGCTGGCGCGTCATCCGCGTGGTTGAGGCCGCCGTCGGTATCGATCTCGTGGCCGTGTCCGAGAAGGACGTTGCCGAGGCCGTACCCACCAAGACCACCAAGGCGAACAAAGCCTAACCCTGCGCAGGAGACACCACCATGATCCAGATGCGTTCCATTTTAGACATTGCCGACAACACCGGCGCGCGCCGCGCGTCGATGATCGGCAAGATCGGGCATCCTTCCCTGTATGCCCACGTCGGTGACATCATCACCATCAACATCAAGGAGAGCAGCACCGATGCCACCGTGAAGAAGGGTGAGGTCCACAAGGCCGTCATCGTTCGCACGAAGTCAGCGCTGCGCCGCTCCGACGGCAGCTACCTCCGTTTTGATTCCAACGCCGTCGTCATCATCGGCGAGGATGGCAATCCCAAGGGCACCCGTATTTTCGGACCCGTTGCCCGCGAACTCCGCGCCAAGAACTATGCGAAGATCATTTCGCTCGCCCCGGAGGTCCTCTAACATGGCCCAGAAATTCCACATCAAGCGTAACGATCAGGTTGTTGTCATTGCCGGCTCCCACAAGGGCAAGCAGGGCAAGGTTCTCGAAATCCGCGGCAGCAAGAACCGCGCGGTCGTCGAGGGCGTCGCCATGATCAAGCGGCACCTCAAGAAGTCCCAGGAAAACCCCCAGGGCAAGATCGCCGAGCGCGAAGGCACCGTGCATGTTTCCAACCTCATGCTGCTGTCCCGCTTCGAAAAATCGAAGCGCACCAAGGCGGCCGCCCCGGCCGCCAAGGCCTGAGGAGCCGAGGGCATAACCACCTTTATCACCAACAAGCATCCGGGTCGGAAATCCGGTTAGCACCATGAGCAAACAACCCACACCTCTCCAGAAAATCTACACCGAGACCGTCACGCCGGCCTTGATCGCCTCCCGTGGCTACAAGAACAAGCACCAGATCCCGAAGCTGACGAAAATCGTCATCAACACCGGTATTGGTGCCGAGGCGGACAAGAACACGATTGCCGAGACGGCTCGTGACATCGGTCTCATCGCCGGACAGAAGCCCGTGCTCAACCGCACGAAGCGCGCCATCGCCAATTTCAAGCTGAAGCCCAACCAGGTGACCGGCTGCCACGTCACCCTGCGCGGTGAGAACATGTGGAATTTCCTGATGCGTCTTCTGGCCGTCGCCCTCCCGACGATCCGCGATTTCCGCGGCGTGCCCAACAAGCTGGACGGACAGGGCAACTACACCATCGGCATCACCGATTTCACCATCTTCCCTGAGATCGTGGTGGAAAACAACAAGCGCCAGATGGGCCTAGACATCACCTTCGTCACCTCGGCCGAGACCGACGACGAGGCGCGTGAACTCCTCAAGCTCCTCGGCATGCCCTTCCGCCGCACGGATCCCGTCCCTGCCAAGTCTTCCGCCGCCTAACTCCTTCCGACCATGCCGAAAACTTCCGCCATCGAACGTAACAAGAAGCGCATCCGTCTTACGGAAAAGCACGCTGCCAAGCGCGCCGAACTCAAGGCCATCCTCGCCAACCCGGCGACGACCGACGACGAGTTCTTCACCGCCCAGAAAAAACTGGCGAAGCTCCCGCGCAATTCTTCCAAGGTCCGCATCCGCAACCGCTGCTCCCTCAGCGGTCGGCCCCGCGGATTCCACCGCCGTTTCGGCGTTTCCCGTATCACCCTGCGCGAACTCGCGCTCGCCGGCAAGATTCCCGGCGTCACCAAGTCCTCCTGGTAAATTCCTTTCCCGCCGGAAGTCGGATATGATCCGACGGGCTCCCCTCCAAACAACATCCATCCATGACAGATCCGATCAGTGATTTTCTGACCCACCTTCGCAATGCGTCGAAGGCCGGTCTCGCCCAGTGCGTTTCCCCGCACTCCAAACTCAAGGAAAGCCTCGCCGGCATCCTGAAGGCCGAAGGCTTCGTGCGTGACGTTGCCACCGGCACCGATGAACGCGGCCACAAAACCGTCGTCGTCACCATGAAGTACGTGGACAGCGCCCCGGTTCTCACCGGTATCAAGCGTACTTCCACTCCGGGCCGCCGCCTCTACAGCGGCTATTCCGACATTCCCCGCGTCCTCAACGGACTCGGTATTTCCATCATTTCCACTTCCAAGGGTCTCATGAAGGACCAGGACGCCCGCCGCCAGAAGCTCGGTGGAGAACTCGTCTGCACCGTCTGGTAAAGGATCCCCCCACCATGAGCAGAATCGGCAAACAACCCGTACAAATTCCCGCCAAGGTCAAAGTCGACATCAAGGGCAGCACCGTGTCCGTCGAAGGCCCGAAGGGCAAAGTTTCCAAGACCTTCGCCCCGGTCGTGAAGATCGAACAGAAGGACAACAAGGTCGTCGTCACGAAGACCGAGGAGACCCGCTTTTCCCGCGCCATGTTCGGCACGGCCCGTTCCGTCATCGCCGGCATGATCAAGGGCGTAAGCGTCGGCTACGCGAAGGAGCTCGAGATCCAGGGCGTCGGCTTCAAGGCCGCGCTCAAGGGCAAGCAGCTCGACCTGGCCCTTGGCTATTCCCACCCCATTCTCCACGACATCCCCGAAGGCATCAAGGTCACGGTCACCGACCAGACCAAGCTGAAGATCGAGGGCGTCGACAAGCAACTCGTCGGGCAGGTCACTTCTGAGATCCGCGCCTACTATCCGCCGGAGCCCTACAAGGGCAAGGGCGTCCGCCTAGTTGGTGAGCACGCCGAGCGTGTCCGCCGCAAGGAAGGCAAGACCGTCGCCTAACCGCACCACCCAACATGAAGACTGTTTACAAAGCCCAGCTCCTCCAGAAGCGCAAATGGCGCATTCGCAAAAAGGTGACCGGTACCGCCGTTCGCCCGCGTCTAAGCGTCAAATTCTCCGGCAAGCACATCTATGCGCAGGCCGTCAACGACGACGCCGGTGCGACCCTCGTGTTCCTTTCCACCCTCGATCCCGAGGTCAAGAAGGGCGGCGCGAAGGGCAATGTCTCCGGCGCCAAGACCCTTGGCGTGGCCTTCGCGGCCAAGGCCAAGGCCGCCGGCATCACTGCTGTCGTGTTCGATCGCAACGGCCGCCTCTTTCACGGGCGCGTCAAAACTTTTGCCGACGCCGCGCGTGAAGGCGGTCTTCAATTCTAATCTCCACCATGGCTAACAATAACAGGTCTTTTTCCAACGGTCCCGGCAATGATTCGGGCGAGCCCGGCATGTTCGAGAAGGTGGTCTTCATCAACCGCTGCGCCAAGGTCGTGAAGGGCGGTCGTCGCTTCAGCTTCTCGGCTCTGTCCGTCGTCGGTGACGGCAAGGGCAGCGTGGGCATCGGTTATGGCAAGGCCAACGAGGTGCCTGACGCGATCCGTAAATCCACCGAGTCCGCCAAGAAGCGGATGGTTTCCGTCAAGCTCAAGGGCACCACGATCCCGCACGAAGTGCTCGGTCAATACGACGGCGGCAAGGTCTTCCTTCGCCCCGCCTCCAACGGTACCGGTCTCATCGCGGGCGGTGCCGTCCGTGCCGTCCTTGAGGCTGCCGGTGTTCACAATGTTCTGACCAAGTCGATGGGATCCAAGAATCACATCGCCGTGGTGCACGCGACCCTCAACGGTCTGCGCAAGCTGCGTCTCGAAGAGGACTTCAAGACCCTTCGCGCCTAATCCATCCACAATAATCCGAGTCGTCCCGCCAACATGGCG
>JBDKHE010000502.1:0-5237 GCA_039797805.1 Verrucomicrobiota bacterium | reverse complement strand
AAGCGGAGATCGAGCTCATCGCTCTCCTGATCCAGTGTCTGGCGGGTTTCGGCCTGACCAAGGACGATTTTTATGTGCGGCTGAGCGACCGCGATCTCTGGTTTTTCTATCTGGAGGCCTTGGGGTTCAACGATGTCCAGGCCCGCGGCATCCTCGGGGCGATCGATCGCTATGAGAAAATGGGTGACGAAGCCTTCCGGGGCTATACCGAGGCGCACGGGGCGCTGGATCCCGAGAAACAGGGCAAGATCCTTTCCTTCCTCAAGATCAAGGGCCTGGCGGAACTGGAGCAGCAGCTCTCCGTCTTTGCCTCGGAGAAAATAGCCGCCCGATTGGCGGACTGGCGCAAGGTGCTGGGCGGCCTCGCGGCAATGGGGCTGAGTGAATTCATCGCGGTCGACCTCAGTGTCGTCCGTGGGCTCGCCTACTACACCGGGTTTGTCTTCGAAGCCTTTGACCGCAAGGGCGACCTCCGCGCCCTGGCGGGTGGTGGACGCTACAACGATCTTGTGAAGAAACTGGGTGGTCCCGATCTCCCGGCGGTGGGCTTTGCCATCGGTGATGTGACGACCGGATTGCTGCTCGAACAGCGCGGTCTTTCCCCGGCCTACGCCAATTCCCCGGAAATCTACGCCGTGATCGGTGGTGAGGCGGAGCGTCAGGCGGCCTTTGCGGACATCCAGGCCCTCCGCGCCGCGGGCTGGCGGGTTGACTATCCGTTCAAGGAACTCGCTTTCGGCAAGCAGTTCAAGGCCGCTGCGGAAACGGGTGCGAAAGTCGCCCTGATCTACGGCGGGGACGAACTGGCGAAGGGCGTGGTGAAGATTCGCAACATGACCGATCGCAGCGAACGCGAGGTGCCTCGCGCCGAGGTGCTCGCAGCCGTGCAGGCGATTCTCGCGGTAAAATAGGCGCGATGGTCGAGATCCTCTGCGTCGCGGGCATCCGGGTTGAGTGCTGCCGCGTACATTGGGATGGATCCTTCGCCGCGGTCAGCATGACATGATGAAAATGGCCGACCTTCTGCCCAGTCTTGCCCGCGTCCTGTTGCTCCTGACCTGCGTGTACGGAGTGTGTGTCGTCGGCGCTCACTACCTGTCGCTGGAAATGATTTTCCCCCGGCCCCCCGTGAAATACGCCATGGGACCGGACTACATCGAGCTGCGCACACCCGACGGGGTAAAGCTGGCGGCGCGTTACTGGCCCAATCCCGGGGCGAAGCACACGTTGCTCTACTTGCACGGCAACTACGAGGACCTCGGCAGCCTCGGAGAGTACATCCCCGGTTTTCTGGAGGCGGGCTACGCCGTCTTCGCTTTTGATTATCGCGGCTATGGCCGGAGTGGCGGGAAGGCCAGCGAAGACAATGTCTACGCGGATACGCAGCTCGCCTATGACCATTTGCGGCAAAAACTGGGGGTGCCCGCGGAGCGTATCGTGCCGTTCGGCTATTCGCTCGGCGGAGGACCGGCGGTGGAACTGGCGCTGCACAACCCCGTCGGAGGACTGGTCCTGCAGGGAGCCTTCGTCAGCGCCTATCGCGTGATGACCCGCATCCCGTTGTTTCCGGCCGACAAGTTCACGAACCTCAGCAAATTGCCCCGGGTCACCTGCCCGGTCATGGTGATCCACGGCACGGCCGATGCGACGGTGCCTTTCTGGCACGGGAAAAAACTTTTCGAGTCGATCCGCGGGCGAAAGGCGAAACTCTTTGTCGAGGGCGGGCCCCATGCAGGTCTGGCGGATTTCACGGGGCCGCGCTACGCCGAGGAGCTGCGCCGGTTCACGGATTCGCTGTAGAACGCACGCTCCGGCGGACCATCGCTTCCGGTTTCACCAAATGGGAGGCCAGGTCTTTTCCGCCGGGGGCAGGTTAAATGCGGCGTTGAACTCCGGGAAGTTGGCCACGGGGCCGTTGACGCGCCAGCGCGCGGGACTGTGTACGTCGCTTTGCACCTGCAGGCGCAGACTCTCCGGCCGCTGGTTCGTGCGCCAGCTCTGGGCAAAGGCGAGGAAGAAGCGCTGGTCCGGCGTGAAGCCGTCAACCGGACTCAGCCGCTTGTTGGCCGTGGCCAGGCGGAAGGCTTCGTAGGAGACGCGCAGTCCGCCGATGTCGGCGATGTTCTCGCCGAGGGTTTGTTGGCCGTTGATGTGCAGGCCGGGGAGCGGCTCATAGGCGTCGTATTGCCGGGCGACGATTGCGGCGCGCTCCTCGAAACCCTTCGCATCCGCTTCTGTCCACCAGTCCTTGAGATTGCCCTCGGCGTCGTACTGACGGCCTTCGTCGTCAAAGCCGTGTGTCAGTTCATGCCCGATCGTGGAGGCAAGCGCACCGTAGTTGGTGGCGTCATCGGCGTTCTCATCGAAAAAGGGCGGCTGCAGAATGCCCGCAGGGAAGCACATCTCGTTCAACGTCGGATCATAGTAGGCGTTGTTGGTCTGCGGGGTCATGCCCCACTCGCTGCGGTCGACGGGTTTGCCGAGCTTGGCGAGCTGTCGGTCCGACTCGAACGCCCAAGCGGCAATCACGTTGCCGACGTAGGAGTCCCGCGTGATGGCGAGCTTGGTGTAATCGCGCCACACGTCCGGATAACCGACCTTGCTGCGCATGGTTTCGATTTTCCGGTAGGCCGTGGCCTTGGTCGCTTCACTCATCCAGACGGCGTCGCGGATGCGGTTCCGCATCGCCTCGAGATGGAATTTCACCATGGCCAGCGCCCGTTCCTTGGCCGCGGGACTGAAGGTGGTGCGGACATAGAGCTGGCCGAGGTCCTCGCCGATGGCCTCGTCGGCCGCCATCATCACGCGTTTCCATCGCGGACGGAGCTCCTTCGCGCCGGATAGCTTGCTGCCATAGAAGGCAAATTGCTCCTCAACCAGGGCCCGGTTGAGGTATTTGGCGGTCTGCCGGACCAGATGCCAGCGCAGGTAGGCCTGCCAGACGGGCAGGGGTTCGGACAGCAACAGCTCGCCGAAGGCCTGAAAAAATTCCGGCTGGCCGATCAGTACCGTCTTCTCGGTGGCCGGCAGGCGGACCTGGGCGAAGAAATTTTCCCAGTCGAGCTTCGGGGCGACCTTGGCCAGAGCCGTGCGCTCGTACTTGTTGTAATTCTTCTCCGGATCGCGGCGTTCGACCATGGTGCGCGAGGCCTTGGCCAGCTTCGTCTCCAAGGCCAGTATCGCCTCGGCGGAGTCGTGGGCTGCGGCCGGAGTGTCCCCGGCAAGCGCGAGCATCTTGGTGACATGCGCGACATAGGCGGCGCGGATTTCCTCCGCCTCGGATCCGGTCCGGAAATAGTAATCGCGTTCTGGCAGCCCGAGTCCGCCTTGGGCGAAATAGGCGATCATCGCGGTCGTGTCCTTTTCATCCACCTGCACGCCGAACCCGAAACCGGCGCCCAGTCCCTGGGCGTGCAGCCGGCCGATGACCTTGAACAGGCCGGCTGGATCCCGGGTGGCCGCGATGGTCTCAAGCCACGGTTGCAGCGGCTGCAGGCCGGTCCGCTCAACGGCGGTCTCGTCCATCCCGGCGGCGTAGAAATCGCCGACGCGCTGAGCGACGCTGCCGGTGGGACCACCTTCCTTGGCGGCGGTCTCGAGGATTCCCTTCAGGATGATATAGCTGCGCTCGTTGATTTCCTCGTTCACCCCGTAGGTGGAATACTCACCGGGGATCGGCACCTTGGCGTAGGCGCCGTTGGCGTAGTCATAGAAATCAACGCCCGGCGAAACCGTCGGGTCCAGGTAGGCGCGGTTCACTCCCTGGACCGCGCGCGGCTGTCCGGCGGCGGAGAGGAAGCTGGCGCTGAAGAGAAAGACGACAGGAAAGAGAGGTGACTTCATGGGATCGGGCTGGGCGGGAGAGCGGTGTGATTCAGGCGAGATCGTCGGGACCGAATGCGCCGGGCAGCAAGGCGTCCATCGTGACATCGATCTCTTCCGAACCGTTGCAGGTCGAAATCACCCGGGCCTGCGGACCAAACTCGTGGATGACCTGGCGGCAGGCGCCACACGGGGCGGTGGCGGTCTTGGTCGGGGTATAGACAACCACACAGGCGAGCTTGAGGCGCTTCTCGCTCGCGGCCACGGCGTTGAAGATGGCGGTGCGCTCGGCGCAGTTCGTAAGTCCGTAGGACGCGTTCTCGACGTTGCAGCCCTGGTAGATCTTGCCCGATGCCGTGAGAATGGCGGCGCCGACGGTGAACTTGGAATAGGGTGCGTAGGCATGCCCGGCCGCGGTCCTGGCGATCGTCTTCAGTTTTCGAAGCTGGGCGGGAGTGATATTCTTTTTCATGCGGATAAGGGTGCAGGGGCTCGTTGGCGCGAGATTCTCCGGTCTCAGAGACCGAATTCCTGTTTGATTTCGGCAAAAGCGTTGATCGCAAAAGCCAGGTCCTCGCGACTGTGGGCCGCCGAGACCTGGGTGCGAATGCGGGCCTGACCCTGCGGCACCACCGGAAAGAAAAATCCGATGGCATACAGGCCTTTCTCGAGGAGTCGGGCGGAGACTTTTTGGGCGAGCATCGCGTCACCGAGCATGATAGGCACGATCGGGTGCGTGCCCGGCTTGATGGTCAGGCCGGCGCGCGTGAGGCCTTCGCGGTAGAACCGGGTGTTTTCATGCAGCTTGTCCCGGAGGGAGGTGGAGGCCGAGAGGAGCTCCAGGCATTTCAACGATGCACCCGCCACCGCGGGGGGAATCGTATTGGAGAAGAGATACGGACGCGAACGCTGGCGCAGCAGATCGATGATTTCCCGGCGGCCGCTGGTGTAGCCGCCGCTGGCGCCACCCAATGCCTTGCCGAGCGTGCCGGTGAAAATGTCCACGCGGCCCATCACGTCGCAATGTTCGTGGGTGCCGCGGCCGGTCTTGCCCATGAAGCCGACGCTGTGGCTGTCGTCGACCATCACAAGGGCGCCGTATTTGTCCGCGAGGTCGCAGATGCCTTTCAAGTCGGCGATGGTGCCGTCCATGGAGAACACGCCGTCGGTGGCGATGAGCTTGAAGCGCACGCCGGCGGCGTCGGCGGCCTGCAGCTGGGCCTCGAGGTCGGCCATGTCGTTGTTGCGATAGCGGTAGCGCTTGGCCTTGCACAGGCGCACGCCGTCGATGATCGAAGCGTGGTTGAGCTCGTCCGAGATGACCGCGTCTTCTTCGGTGAGGATGGTCTCGAATAGGCCGCCGTTGGCGTCGAAGCAGCTACCGTAGAGGATGGTGTCCTCGGTGCCGAGGAACT
>JBDKHE010000501.1:0-3125 GCA_039797805.1 Verrucomicrobiota bacterium | reverse complement strand
TCCCTGTGCAAAGGTAAACCCGGGGCGATGACTCGTCCCGGGCGGGTTTGACTTACAGACTGATGAATTGAACGGTGTTGTTGTCGTTGGCACATGCCGTGGCCACCGTGGCTGGGGTCGGATTGACCGGTGTGGCGCCAATGCGATCCTGCAGCACGGTGGTCGTGGCGTTGCAGTCGGCTCCGACGACCACGCGGGCCATCGACGAGGCAGAGGTGGTGACCAGCGACGCACACTCCGAACGCGGCACCTGATTGGCGCAGACCTTCACCGCATTATCTGTACCGCCGTTGGCGGAGAACGCCGCCACGGTAAAGGTGCCCGAGAAGGGATTGCTGATCGTGGTGCCCTGCACCAGGCCTTCCGGTGCCTTGCCTGCATCAATCAACACCTGCGCGGTAATACCGGTGTAGGCGTTATTGCTCTTCAGTGCCTTCGCACCGGCCACGATCTGCATCAGGGCCTGCTGCGCTTCCTGACCACGGGTTGACGCCATGGTGGGTCCAAAGACCTTGATGCCCAGTCCAACGAGGACGGCGATCACCAGCACAGCCAGCGACAGTTCAATCAGGTTCACACCGCGCTGGGCATAGGCGGAGGCACCACTGGGACGACGGATTTGACGGTTCATCTACAACACTCCTGAGTAAAAAAACAACGGATGGGAGACACATTCAAAACTGCAACAACAGCGTGTTCAAACTGGGGTCAACCTCCTGCTCGGCTGAGGTTCCCGCATCGCCTGCCCCCTTTGCACAGGTCCTGCGGTGTCGGTGTGTGGTCAGTTTAGGGGGGTGAATTTGCACCAATTGCACGAATGACCCCGTTTTTAGGGGGGATTTCTTTGTTTAGTACATGCCGGCTGTCGCGAGCTCACGCACTTTGAGGACGGTCAGGATCATCGAGCCGTACATCCAAAGGATCGTCAGCGCCACGGTGAACATGATCAGGATGTTGGCCACCCAGGCCTGCGCGGTGATCCGCGCAATGGAATCCTCGACCGCATCCTTACCAATGGTCTCGATCGCCTCTTCAAATGCCCCGCCATCGGAATAGTCCTCAAGATCGCCGGCGGTTTCGTCATCCAGAAGTCCCGTGCGAATCGCCACACCGGGCGTTTCACCGCGCTCCAGCCCACGAACCATGCGCTGCAGGTGCGCACCAAGCCAGGGCGTCGCCACGCGTTGCAAACTTTTCATCGCGACATCCACCGAGGCACCTTCCTTGACCAACGCCGACATCGCCACCAGGAAATTCGAGGACTGCACCTCGCGGTAGATCGACCAGGGCGGCACGCGATGATCCAGCCAGGCGCGAAGTGCGCCACGCCAGGTCGGCAGCGTTTTGAAAATCACGATGACCGATGCAAAAAACGCGGCCATCCACGCAATGCCCCAGCTCCGCAGGTTCGAGGTCAAGGCATGGAAACTCTGCGCAATCGGCGGCCAGCGCTCGACATTGAGCAGGCCTTCGAGCACCGGAACGAGCTGATAGCTCGCAATCACCAGCACCGCCGCCTGAATCAACAACAAGAGCACGGGATAGGCCAGCGCCTTGATCAGCGCGCCGCGGATCTGCTTCCCGGTCTGGGCCACAAAGAGCGCTTCGCGAAAGCCTTCGGCAATCCGCCCGTTCTCCTCGCCCGCGGCAATCATCATCCGCTCCGAGGCCGGAATGTAGGGCGCCATCACTTCATTGATGCGCTGACCCGCCTCGAGATTGTCCAACCAGAGCTTGAAGATGTGCCGGCGCCGATCGCCCTGGCGTCGAAACCGCTTGAGCATCGCCCGAAAGGTCATCTGCGGGTCGCGGTCGTTGTGCGCGGCGCGCATCAGCTTGGTATAGAGCCGGGTACGCTTGGCCAAGCTGAAGTCCAGCCGCCGCGACATCTCGTATTCGATATTGGTCTCGGTGAACATGCCACCCGAGAACCGCTGCGTGGTCGCTTTCATGCCGGCACACTGTCCTTTTCAAAGAGCTGCGCGCCGAGCAACAGATCCGGTCGACGCATGCTCAGGAACGCGCGCTCCTCGGCGGGTGAGGCCTCGCTGTCCAACCGCCCCAGTCGCGCTTCGACGTCCAACGGCGACACCGATCCCCATTTGGCTTTCTTGATGGCCTGGTCCAGCGCGGTCCGGCCCACCGTCGGCTGCACATCGTCAGGGACACGTACCAAGCCTGAGCGCCAGTACGCCCGTGCAATGGCACCTTCGTCGCTGCGACCAAACATCGATGCCAACAGGCGATCGGGATAGAGAATCTGTGCCGCCACGGTCTGGTCCACGATGCCGCGGCCCTTGCAGTGCTTGCAGTTCGGGTCATGGCCACGCCAACGGACGTTCGTGATCCCCGCGCCAAAGGTGCGCTGACAACGCTCAAGGTGGTCACGTGCCAGCACCGGCATCGCGTGGTTGATGTCGAGCTTGCAGTGCGGACACAGCACCGGCACCAGCCGCTGATAGATCAGCCCGGTGATCAGATCGCCCGAGGCCATGATCGAGCGCTCAATACCGAGATCGGCAAGGCGGTCAATGCCGTCGAATACGTCACCGGCATGCAGCGTGCCAAATCCGGTGTGTCCCGTCTGGACCGCCTGTTGCAGCACCTTGCCCGTCTCTTCATCACGGATCTCGCCCACCATCAAGGCGTCGGGATCATTGCGGAGGGTCGCCTTCAGATAGGTCGGAAAGTCCGCATTGCCGTTGGCGTCGCGTCACACCGAGGTCTGCCGCGCACCGGGGATGCGCAACTCCACCGGATCTTCCAAGGTGCGGGTCTTCTTCCGACCGTCGTTGAGCTTGTGGTAGAGCGTCAGCATCGACTGCAGCGAGGTGGTCTTGCCCGAGCCGGTCGTTCCCACGATGCCCAGATAGCCGCGCGGCTTGGACAGCATGCGGAGAATCGCGGCGATTTCCGCTTCGTCATACCCCAACTGCTCAAGCGAGCGTGGCCCCTCCGAGCTCTCCGGCAACAGGCGCAAGGTCACGTCCCAGCCCGCCTCGACTGGAATCGAGGCGTACCGAATCGTGGTCTTGGTCAAGCGCGATCCCACCTTGATGGTGCGCTCGATCTTGGCGTCTTGCGGGGTGTTGGTGGGATCCGGACTCGATCCCGTGCGCGAGGTC
>JBDKHE010000500.1:0-3059 GCA_039797805.1 Verrucomicrobiota bacterium | reverse complement strand
TGGAGTTCGAGGCATTTCCGAGCATCTAGCTTGCCCACGAGGGAGGGAACGGTGGGTCGCGGCCGTCTGAGAATATGGACGCGGGACGCTTTTTCGATCTGCTCACCGTGGGGCTGCTCGTCTGCCATGCCCAAGAGTTTCGATGTGGATTTATTGAGTCAACGCCGCACCGATCAGATTCACGCTGTGTGCGGTCTGTGTGCGGTTTGAGCATTAAAAAAGGCGCTAACCTCTGGAGATTAACGCCTTGTCTTAAACTTGGTGCCCCCACGGGGAATCGAACCCCGGTTTGAAGAATGAGAATCTCCTGTCCTAGCCGCTAGACGATAGGGGCAAAAAACTGAAAGAACCAAAAAGCGCACCCGACGGGTTGCCGTCAAGCGCGCAGTCTAAAATCAGATGCTGAACAGCTCCTCGGGCTTGAAGAAGCGGGCGAGCTCGATCTTGGCGTTCTCGTCGCTGTCCGAGGCGTGCACCACGTTCTTCATCATCTCGGTGCCGAAATCACCGCGGATCGTGCCCTTGGCGGCCTTGCGGGAGTCCGTGGGGCCGAGCAGGTCGCGCACTTTCTGCACGATATTCTCACCCTGGAGGGCCATCATGATGACCGGACGCGAGCTCATGAAGGCCTCGATCTCGGGATAAAACGGCTTGTCGGCCACATGGGCGTAATGCTCGCGCAACAGGGCGGGCGTCAGCCGGGCCATCTTGCACCCCACAATGGTGAAGCCGGCGGTCTCGAAGCGATTAAGCACGTTGCCGACATGGTTTTGGACCATGCAGTCCGGCTTAAAAATAACGAATGTTCTCTGCATATAAGCAGCCGACCATACGTGGCTGGGCACGCTTGAAAAGCCCTGATTTCAGGAATCTTCTGCGATGGTCGGCCAAAGCCGCTGCAGCCCGCGTCTTCCAGTGGCCCGGCCATTCGGCACAGTCTTCACTTGCTTAACTCATTCACAGACGCCCGCAAACGGCATTCGAGACCCTGCCAATAGGTCCAGTCGTAGCCGTTCCCTTCCCCGGGTTCGACGGTGAACTCCAACTGCCCTCCCTCGCTCCGCGGCAACTCCAGCCTAAAGGCGACCGGACCCCGATCCTCAGGATTAGCCACCGGATTGAGCCTGCGTTTCAACACGACTTCCCGCCGGCCATCAGCAGCCACGATTTCAATGATAAAGGTCGCGCCGTCCGTCGCCGCGTTGGAATCCTGATAGGCCGAGGCAATAAAGCCGTAGGCGCCGCTCACTGATTCCGCATCGGGCGGCAGGACGTACGCAAAACGCGAGGGCGCATGCGCCAACCACCGCCCTTCGCCCATATCGCTCAGCGAGCCGGTCGCTTGGATGATCCTCACCTTCTCCAGCCCGATGGGAATCTTGTCGCCAGGCTTCCGGTCAACCAAGGCGCGGTCATGCCGGTTGTACAACCGTCGCTGACCATCGTCGCTTTCCAGCCGGTAATAGTCGTTGATGAACTCCGCCAGCTGCGGAAAGACCTCATGCCCCGACTTGGACCGCACCTCGTAACCCGCGAGCGTCGGCGTCCCCACGTCGACGAAAAATCTCGGCCGATCTTTCCGCAGCTCGGCGAGATAGCGCGCCCGGAACTTGTCGCGCTCCGCATTGCTCTCCCGGATCTCGCCCAGCGAACTGAGACTGCTGACGCCGGGCCGGATGCCCGTCTCGACATAGAGGTGCGGATTATTTCCCCAGACCACCAACCGGTCGTTCGGTAGCCGCATCGCGCGGATATGGGCCGCCAACTCATGATCGGGCGAACGCGCGTTGTTTTGCGGCCGGCCCAGATGCCCGGGCATTCCGGACCTGCCGTGTTCGGCCAGCACCAAGCCGGTCAACAACACCGCGCCAACGAGGGCTCGCCTTGGGTCGTAGGACCGAAGGCAGGACACCCCTTGCCCTATCGCCGCGAGCGCCAGCCCGGCCTGCCAGAGGGTGGCTCCCGTGAACTCCATGCCCACCTCCCCGCCGGCGGTGCCGGCGCACACGTAGCTGATCCAGAAACGATACCATTGGTCGACCCCATGGATCAGACACACCACGGCTACGTTTCCATACAGCGCCATCGACCCCACTTGATAGAGGCGCCGCTTGAAGCGGTCACCGTCCGGTCCCGCGGATCGGCGCGCATAGAGCAGAAAAGCCACCCAAAGTCCCAGCGCAGCCGGTAACGCGACGCGGTGACTCCAGGGAATGCATCCAAGGATCAGCGCAGCTACCAGGAGTCTGGCGAATCCTATCCACCCCGTCGGCCCGGTGAATCTGAGCCGCCAAAGCAGCAACCCGCCCAGCGCCATGAGAAACAGTCCGAGATGCCACGACGCATAGCCCAGGCGGGAATGCATCCCAAAGGTGCCGAGGACGAGAGCCGCCGGGAGCAGCGCCAGCAACGCGTCGCCGACCGGTCGACCGCGGCGCAGGACGAGATAGCCCACCAAAAGCGTTCCCCAATCGAGCAACAGCGCCACGAGCCGCGCGTTGAAGTAGCCTTGCGGCAGGCCGAGCCAATGCGTCGGGAGCAGGACCAGCACCGACAGCAAACCATCCGCCCCCGGGTCAGCCGACTGATAGGGCACCGCGTCCACCGCCATGGCCATCGCACTGGCAACCATGCGCGACTCCGCCACGCTGCCGGGTTGCGCATCCAACAGGACCGGCCAGCGCCACGCCAGTACCAGGAGCAATAACGTTATGACCGCCATGCCGTCGGCGCTCCCCCAGCCCTTGGCGGCTTGCCGCCCACGTCTGCCCGCCAGCCAGCACCCGAAAAGTAGGGCTGCCGTCACGCCAAAACCGATCCCCCAATAGGCTGCTGGGTGATGGCTCACCCAGGTGAGGAATGATCCGGTCATGCCGAGTCCGCCTCGGGCACAGCCCCTTTGAGTTCATTCCCATTCCCTGCGATCCAGTCAGGCAGGGTCCGGCAGAAGAGCCAGACCAAGACGGCAAAGATGCTCCATTGCGCCAGCTCCCCAACACCAAAAGCGAACCAGGCGCCCACGTCCCGGCCCGCCAGCCACTGCTCCGCCATCAAGGTCC
>JBDKHE010000499.1:0-3564 GCA_039797805.1 Verrucomicrobiota bacterium | reverse complement strand
CGGTCTTGCTCATGGTCATGTCCTTGGGTTGGATGGTCGAGGGTGAGGCTGACGCGCGGGCCTGCTCGCCCTGGTGCGCGTCAGTCGGGTGCAGCGCCGGCCAGCGGCCGGCGCTCCGATTTAGGCGGCGGCCTCCAGCTCGGGCACGGCGCGGGATTCATCCAGGCGCAAGCGGGATTCGGGAACCGGGAACCACGGGCAATCCCAGTCCAGCAGATAGCGCGCGCCGTTCGCGTACTGGCCGCACGGCGAAGCCGGGCGCTGATAGAAGCCGGTGACACGCAAGGGAAACTCAATGCCTGCCGGGTTCGTGTAAATCACTGGATCGCCGGCTTTGAACCGCAAGGGCTGGCCGTTCTCGGGTGCATAGGGCTTTTGCGCGTCGTGCTGGGCGGTGACTTCCTCGGCCCATTCGTGGTGGCTGCTCATGGTGTCGTCCTTCGTGTAGTGGTGGGAGGGAGGCCCGGCCGCGCGTCCAGCGTGGCCGGGCGGCTCGGGTTAGCCCTTCAGGCGGCGCATTTCCTCGGCCAGCACCCACAAGGCGCGGTTCAGCTTAACGCTCTGGTCGATGCCGTTGACCGGGCGCGTCGTGGTGGTGCGGCCGCTGCGGTTGCGGCCGCGCAGTCCGCCCTTCATCATGTTTTCCTGCACGCGGTTGAAGGTCGTCCACATGTCGTCGCGGCGGTCCTCGAAGCGGCGCGGGGCCAGGATTTGGGATTCAGTCACGGGCACAGCCCCGCTGTCCTGGTCGTCGTACTTCAGGGCCAGTGCAGCGCGGGCAAAGGCGGCCTGCTCGCCCTGGTTGAGCGTGAGCACCTGCATGGCCTCGCGCTGGGCGGTGGCTTCCTCGAAGCTGTCCAGCACCTTGAAAGCGCCTTCGATCACATCGCCCACCACGTCGCCGTTATGGCGCACGCGGATGTCGCTGGTTGTCTCGCCGCATACCATGCCGTTAGAGCACACAAAGCGGAACATGCCGGCCAGCATCTGGTAGCTGCTGGTGCCGTCGTGGCTGTTCAGCAGGATGATTTCATTCGCCTCGCGGCCGGCGATCTGGTCGGCGTGGCGCAGGCGGATCATGTGCTTGGTGTGCTCGCGCTTTTCCTCGTTGCGCACGCGGGTCTGGCAAACCATGAAGGGCTGGAAACCCTCTTTGCGCAGGCCGTTCAGAACGTCAATGGTCGGGATATAGGTGTAACGCGCGGAGCGGCTTTCGTGGGCGGCCTCGGCAAAAATCGAGGGGGCCACGGCGCGGATTTGGTCATCCGACAGGGGCATGTCGGCACGGATACCGGAAGCATTGCGGAAGCGGCTTGCGAGTTGCATGGTCATTTCTCCAGTGAGTTGATGATGGTCTAGGGATCAAAGGGCCGATAAGCCCGGCCTGCTCGCCGGGCCTGTCGGTTGTTCAGGTCTGCGGCGCGGATTCGCGCAACATCCCTTGAATCTTGGCTTGGAGGTCTTCCAAGCGGGCCACCGCCTCGGCGGTGCCTTCTTCGTTCGGGCAGTAGTCTTTTTTGTCGTCGATGAGGTTTTTCACTGCATATTCCAGATCGAAAAGCTCATCACGGGTAAAGCTGCTGGCCATGATTAGCGGCGGCCTTGACCGGCTTGCTCGGTGCTGTCGTAGTCGCGCATCCAGTCGTCGTGCTCGGCGTTGCCGGGGCCTTGCTGCTGCTGGCCAGCGTCACCGCCTGCACGGTTGCCGCTGGGACGGCCCAGGTACTGCACGCGCTCGGCCTCGAAGTTGAAACCGCCCTTGCGTTCGGCCTGCTTGTACCAGCTACGAATCCGGCCCATCACCGCCACGGTGGAACCCTTCTTCAGAAACTTGGCGTCGTTCTCGGCTTGCTTGCCGTAGGTCGTCACCGGGATGAAGTCGGTTTCTTCGTGCTTCTTGCCGTCGCGGTCGAAATAGACGTTATCCACGGCGACAGTGAAGGTCACGGAAGGCGTGCCGCTGGGCGTGTAGCGCAATTCCACGTCCTTGGTCACGTTGCCCACGATGGTGAAAGTGTTGATGCTGGCCATGATCGAAGCTCCTTTTTTGCTCGGTTGATGGTGGTCTTTGCTGCCTGGTGCAGAACCGTTCTTTGTTCCTACACCATGAGTCATATTGTACCATAAAACTATTGACCGTCAATAGTTTGTGAGAGAAAAAAGCCTGATTTTTCGCGGGTTCCGGGCTTGTGTTTCTTCGGGGTTCAGGCAAGCTACCTTGGAGCCTCGGGGCGGGGTTTGGGGGCCGGAACAGGCCCCCAAGGTGTTGCAGTTGCTCTTGCCCCGCAGGGGCACAAGCTCCCCTGCTCCCCGTCGATCACCCACATGGCCAGCGGAGCGCGGGGCCGGCTTTTGCATCCCACCATCTACCTCGTCGCCTCGGCGTCCAGGGGCACGCAGGACGGGCGCGGTCAAGGGAGAAACCGGAGGCCGCACGCGGAGCGCAGCCCGAAGGGCGAGCACCGAACGGGTGAGGATTTCAGGGCGCAGCCCGGCCCTTGACCGGAGAAGCCCGGCCGGAGGGCACCATGACGACGAATAAAGGCGCGAGGTAGTGGTGGGGTGCGGCCCCGCGCGTAGCGGATTCAGCGCACCAGCGCCGGCACACCACGGATCAGATCCACATCCCGAACTTTCGCGCGCGAAAGTTCCTCGATGCGGCCTTCAGGCCGGGCAAGCGGAGCGCGCAGCGCCGGCACGGCGCGGAGGCGTCAGGGATTGACGCCCGAAGGGGCGAGACGCCGCAGGCGGCTCGATGCGCAGCACGAAAGCCCGGCCCCGCAGGGGAGACGCCCAGGGGTTAATACGGCGGGTCGTCATCCAAGCTGTCATCCACAGCCGGAAACGGGTTAATCCGGTAGCCCAAGTCTTCAATGGTACGGGCGTTGTCGGGTAGCTTGTCACGCATCCAAACCGGGATGCGGCCCTGCGCAAACAAATTGCACTCGGTCGGCTCTCGATCAGCGGTCAGCCACTCAACACGGAATGCCTGCCCGCCGAAGCCGATTCCCTCGCCAAGCACATTCCAGGTGTAATGCACGCCCTGGTAGATCACGCGCTGAATATCGGTGGCGTCGGCCAGCTCGGCCCAATAGGACTCCAGTTGCGAGACGGCATCCGATTTCGCCCGCTCGATCCGGGCCAAGGTGTCGGCGTCAGGGGTCGGACTGGCAGAAAAGGACAGGACTTGACGCCAGCCAGCGGCCGCATCCTCATGCGTGAAACCAGCGTGGATTCGCAACGGCTGCTCGGTAAAGCAATGCCGGGTTTCGCGCGTGTCATCGTTGAGGTGGATTTCCACGGACTGCCGCTTCGCCCGCAGCCAAGCCGTTCGCGCGGCCTGCTCCAAGCGGTCAGCCTCGCCCTTCGCGGCCCGACCTTCCGCATCGAGGCGGGATTGTTCGGCGCTGCCATCTTCGGCATCCACGCAGCGCAGAAAAACAGCGCGATGATGCGCTTTCGCGTCCTCCCAAGCCTGGAATTCCTGGGGGACGGCGTGCGGGGCGTCAATGAGGAAAAAATCGACGGTCATGATGTTCTCCGAGTTCCTGTTAATACCGGGCA
>JBDKHE010000498.1:0-2939 GCA_039797805.1 Verrucomicrobiota bacterium | reverse complement strand
ACAAAAAAATTTCCCGCCGTTATCCGTGAGGATGAGCGGCGGGTGGCCCGTTGCAAAGGGGATTAAGACTCTGATAATTATTTAGGCAAGCGCCGACCTCCTACTTTGTCGGTGCTGGCTTGGGCAGCAGCCGGGCCACAACTACCAACAGGGCGATCACTACCAGGCCGAGGGCGCCCCAGAAGAGGGGGCCGCCCTGCAAGCGCCGCAACACTCCCCGGGTCAGGCCTTCCGGTGCGACTTCCTCGACTCCCAGTCGGGCGATGTTCCGGCCGGACGTCAGCAGCTTCATGGCCACGAGACTGAGGTCGTAGCGGGGAGCCGTGGCGGTTGCCCGACCATAAACGAGTTCGTAGCCATCATTTTCCGCCACCTTGAACACGAGGCGAATCACGGCGTGCTCGGCCCGGATGCTGGTCAGGGCAATGGGCGCGTTGTCGCCGTTGTCCGTCTCCAAGAAGAGCGTGTCGGTTTGCGGCCGCTCCATGAGCTCAAACACCCGGGTGCGGGGTGAGCCCGGCTCGGGGGTCCGGCTCCAGGTCCCTCTGGCCAAGGTGTGCTGGTAGTACGACGGCCCGTTTGCCGAGGGCACTTTTTCGTAGAGGCGGAATTCACGATGAAAGAGGTCGGTCTCCGTTGTGAGGGCGATACGCAGCAAGGGCAGACCGGTTTGCGGCAGCGTGATCTGCCAGATGCTTGACGCCGGCTGCTTGGGATCCGGCTGCGGCTCGAGGGCCAGGGTGATTGCGCGGGCGAGCCCCGTGCGCTCCAGAAGGAACGGGATCTGGAGGCCGGCCCGCGTCAAGCGCAGGTCGCCCAGATCGCTCCGCGTTGCCGCAAGGACGGCTGGATCCAATTCCAGTTCATGAACCCCCGGGGAGGCGATCAACACGGGTTTGCGGCGCGTCCAATCCTGGAGATCGAGCGGGGCCCCGACCAGCGGCACTTCGGGCAGGGGTGGCTCGGCCAACGCGGCGCGGGGCTGATAGCCGGGCATGTCCTCGCGGGTGCCGGCGACGAGCAAGGTGGAATGGGCGGAGCGCAAATCTCCGGCAAACGCCGCCAGGTCATAGCGCGGCGCGGTCGCCTGGGTGTTGCCCGTGAGCAGGGTGTAGCGGCCGGCGACCGGGGCCATGAACAGCACGCTGACCGGCTGGCGCCTCAGGCGCACCTCGGTCACCGCCAGCGGTGGCGAATCGCCATTGTGGATGTGCACCAACAGCTCGTGGGCAAGCGGCATGTGTTCGAATCTCAGGGTCAGCTGCGCCTTGGCGGGGGCGCCGTCGAGCGCCACCCGATAAAGGGTGCCGCTGCCGACCACGCGTTCGCTCGCGACCAGGTCGCGGACGTCCCGCACGGTCACCGTCACCTGTCGCATGAACACGGTCTCCGGCGTGACCAATTCCAACTCGGCCAAAGGGGCATGCCGGCCATCGAGTGTCAGCGTGAGCACGGATTCCCCGGAGAACTCCTGGCGTCCGGAAACGTGGACGCCAACGGGTTGGTATAGCGGGGTCGGGCCGGTGCTGAGATCGAGCGATGCCGCGGTGAAGGGCAGGGGAGCGCCGCTGATCGTGATTCTGATCTTGGCGGCCGTTTGGTTTCCCAGGTTCAGGCTGAGTTTTTCCGCACCCCATTGCCGGAAGAGCGGCACCCCCTGGTCGAGCAGTCGCCAGGAGCCGTCCGCGTCGGCGGCTTCCAGCCGGGCCGAGCGCATGAAGTGCGGGTGGGGAGTCTCGATCGCGACCGACTGGATCGCCTCGCTCGTGCCCGTGTCGAGGGTGATGACCGTGTTGCCGTCAATCAGCCGGGTCTCGAACGCCGCCGGACGGATGCTGTGGGCCACCCGGACGGGTGGGCGGTCAACGAGCAACGCGGTTTCCTGGCCCTGCGGATCGAGCAGGCGCAGGTCGGCGAGATTGGGTTGGGCGGCGTCAAAGGTGCTGTCCGGCAGCTGGACCTGGACAAGGCCGGGAGCCGGTACCGGGAGCTCCTGGCGATACCGCCATTCGGTGGGCGTCAGCGCGGCGCCGGCACCGATGGCCGCGGTCAGAAACAGCCACAGCGCGGCAGGTTTACTCGACAGGAGGGGGCGTTTTTTCATTGGTGGGCAGGAAACGTTGGTAGGCGAACGAAGCGAGGATCGCGATCACCGCCACGCCAAGCAACGCGGCGACCCGGTAGAGCTGGGCGAGTTGCGAAAGGTCGTGCAGGAACAGTTTCAAGAGTGCGACGCTGAGCAACGCGATGGCGGCATAGCGCGCCGCCTTCTGGGCTTTCCAAATACCGGTGCCGAGCAGGCCGAGCGCGAACAGGGCCCACGCGATCGTATAGGTCATGTCGCGGGCGAAATTGCCGCGGAAGCGGAAGGTCAGCGAGGTGGCACCCGGGTTGGTGAAGAAATCCGCGATCTCGATGTTGAGCAGCAGAAACGCCAAGACGACACCGAGCGTGTTCAGCAGCGGCGGGGCCTTGATGCCCAGGGTCGTTTCGCGCGGCGGGGCGAGCAGCCGGGCGCCGGTGAAAAGCGCGGCGATCACCAGGCCATAGGCATAGAGATACCAGTTCAGCAAAGCCGTGTCACCGCGCACGTGATAGGAAAACACCGCGCCGTTAAACGTGAGCCGGCCAAAGGCGATGACGAGCAGGACGACACCAACCGCGCGCAGACCCGGGTGGGGCACCCGATGAAACAGCCAGAGCAAGGCCGCGCCTTCGAGCGCCCAGCCGATCGTGATCCACTGCCGGTCAAACTGCAGCGGGAAGATGAGCGTGATGAAGAACAAGGTCGCCGCTCCGAACCAGGCGAGCTGGTTGAGGCGTTTCGGGTTGTCGGTCGCGGTGGTCTTCAGGATGGCGACGAGACTCAGCAGCGGCGGCACCGCAAACAGGGCCGGGAGCAGGCCCATGACATCGTTCGGATAAGCCGTGGCGACGAG
>JBDKHE010000497.1:0-4046 GCA_039797805.1 Verrucomicrobiota bacterium | reverse complement strand
CTGTTCGATGAGGGTGGCGACGAAGATGGAGGTGAAACCAGCGACGGCGCCGACGGAGAGATCAATCCCGCCGGCAAAGATGACCAGGGTCATGCCCATGGCGGTCAGCCCAAGCGCGGCGTTGTCCGTGAAAAGGTTCACCGCCACCCGCGCCGAAAAGAAGCCCTCGTACATCAGGCCGGCCGTCACGAAGAGCGCGGCAAAAATGGCGCCGGTGGTCAGCTGGGGCAGACGACGTTGCAGGGTGGGTTTCATGATGCGGGCTTGCCCCGCCACAGTCCGCCAAACCAGCGGCGGGTGCGGTCGGACTGCAACAGGCAGACAGTGAGGATGAGGAGCGCCTTGGGCACGGGGGCGACGGCCGGTGGAACGCCGAGGTTGTACATCGTCGTGATCAGCATCTGCAGCAAGAGCGCACCGACAAAGGAGCCGAGCAGCAGGAACCGTCCTCCGGCCAGCGCCGTGCCCCCCACCACGACGGCAAAAATGGCGTCGAGCTCCATGTTCTCGCCCGCGCGCTGGGCATCGGCCGCGCCGATGTTGGCCGCTTCCATGATGCCGGCGATGGCGGCGCAGAAGCCGCAGACGACATAGACCAGAATCTTGATGCGGGCGGTCGCCAGCCCGGCGAAGCGTGAGGCTTCAGGATTGTCGCCCACGGCCTCGATAAACATCCCGCCGGCAGTCCGGCGCAGCGCGGCATGCGCAGCGAGGTAGAGCAGGGTGGCGCACACGATCGTGAAGGGCAGTCCGAGCACGAAACCGTTGCCGAGGAAATCAAATCCCGGATGCTTGATGATCAGGACCTGGCCGTCGGTGAGCACCTGCGCCACGCCGCGGCCCGCGACCATCAAAATGAGCGTGGCGACGATGGGCTGCACGCCCAGGCGGGCGACCAGCAGACCGTTGGCCAGGCCGGCGAGCGCACCGGCGCCCAAGGCACCGGCCACGATCAAGGCCAGTGAATCTGTCCCTTGGCCGATGAGCGCGGCCGCCACCGCGCCGGTGATGGCCACCACAGAGCCAACGGACAGGTCGACGCCACCGGTCGCAATGACGAGGGTCATGCCGAGGGCGAGGATGAGCGTCTTGGCGCCACGGTTGAGCACGTCGATCGGCAGACCATAAAGGTGACCGTCGAGCACCGTGATGTTCAGGAAGCCCGGTTTCAGGATGAGGTTGGCGACCAGCAGCAGCGCAATGCCGGCCAGCGGCCAGAGCACGGGCGAGCGGAGAAACTGGCGCACGCGTTCAGTCATGGCGTGGGGCCGGGCGGAGACCGGTCATGGCGCGGGGCAGGAGAAGAGGGCGGCCGGTCGGAGACCGGCCCTACTGGGGACGTGCTACTCATGCTTCGTGTGTCCTCCGGCCATCGCCTTCATGAGGTCGTTGACGTTCAGTTTATCACCGGCGATTTCGCCGCAGGGCCGGCGCTCACGGAGCACGAGGGCCCGCGTGCTGTTGCGAACGATCTCCTCGATTTCGGAGGAGATGAATATCACGGCAATGCCTTCGGCGCGGAGCTTGCCGATGAGCTGCTCGATCTCCGCCTTCGCGCCGATGTCGATGCCGCGCGTCGGCTCGTCGAGGATGATAAGGGCGGGTTGCGTAGCGAGCCAACGGGCCAGCAACACCTTCTGCTGATTGCCGCCGGACAGGGTGCGGATGGGCACCTCGGCATCCGCCGTCTTGATGCGCAGGGCGGCGATGTAGTGGGCACAAAGCCGGTCCTGTTCGCTTCGGGCCAGGGTGCGCCAGCCACCTTGTTTGGCCTGCAGTGCGATGATGAGATTCTCGCGGACGGATAGATTGGGTAGAATCCCTTCGGACTTCCGGTCCTCAGAGCAAAAGGCGAGGCCGAGCCGGACGGCGTCGCGCGGTGAACGGAGGGCAACTGGGGCGCCTTTCACGCGGAGTTCGCCGCTGTCGCGTTCGTCGATGCCAAACAGCAAGCGTGCCGTCTCGGTGCGTCCGGAACCGAGCAGCCCGGCGAGCCCGAGGACTTCACCGCGCCGGACATCCAGATCGAGCGAGTGCAGGGCTCCTTTTCGCGAGAGACTCCGGGCGGACAGTACCGACGCGCCGGCGGTGTTTTCCGCAGCGTTGGCGAGACCGGGCGTCGGCTCCGCCAGATCACGCCCCAGCATCTTGCCCACGAGGGAAAGGCGGGGAAGTTCGGCCGTGAGGTATTCGCCCACCAAGGTGCCGTTGCGCAGCACGGTGATACGGTCGGAAACGGCGTAGACCTGGTCGAGGAAGTGGGTGACGAAAACGATGCCGAGACCTTGCTCCCGCAAGCGGCGCATGACGGCAAACAGATCGGCGACCTCCTTCTCGTCGAGGCTTGCGGTGGGTTCATCCAGAATGAGGAGCCGGGCCTTCAGGTCGAGGGCGCGGGCGATCGCGACCATCTGTTGGAGAGCGATCGAGAGTGAGCCGAGTTCGGCATCTGGGTCGCAGTCCAGGCCCAACCGGGCCAGCGCCTCGCGCGCATGGCGGCGGATGGCTCGCCAGTTGAGAAAGCCAAAGCGACCGGGCTGGCGGCCGAGCGCGATGTTTTCCGCAACCGAGAGCGAAGGGACCAGATTCACCTCCTGGTAGACGGTGCTGATTCCCGCCCGTTCGGCGTCGGCGGGAATGTTGGCGCGCAAGGGTTGTCCGGCCAGTTTGATCTCACCGGCATCGGCCTCGTAGACCCCGGTGAGGACCTTGATGAGGGTGGACTTGCCGGCACCGTTTTCGCCCAGCAAGGCGTGGATCTCGCCCGCGCGGACGGTGAAGTCCACCCCGTCCAAGGCAATCACCCCGGGAAAGCGCTTCCCTATGCCGCGGAGGGTGAGGAGGGGAGCTGCAGACATTTGGGGGAATCTTGAAATCGAGAATCAGAAATCGAAAATCGTGAAAATGGCCGGGGCCGTGGCAGGCAGATTTTCAGTTAACGATGGCCGATGACCGATTTCACGACTTCCGCGCTCAATACTGACGGGAGGGCAGGGCTTTGGCCGCGTTGGTCGCGTCGAAGAGCTCGTCCTTGTTAAAATCTTTTTTCGGCACGGATTGTCCGGCGAGGATCTTGGCGATGGTGTCGTAGACCTTGGGGCCGAAGAGAGGATTGCACTCCACGGTGCAGGCCAGCTTGCCCTCGGCAACGGCCGCAACGGCCTCCTTGATGGCATCGATCGAAACGAGCAGAATGTCCTGACCCGGTTTCAGGCCGGCTTCCTCGATGGCTTGGATGGCACCGAGGGCCATGTCGTCGTTGTGGGCGTAGACAATGTTGATGGCCTTGCCGTGCTTCTTCAGCAGTGCCTCCATGACCTCCTTGCCGCCAGAGCGACGGAAATCGCCGCTCTGGGAGTCGATGATCTTGAGGCCGGGATGGGCGGCGAGACCGTCGGCGAAGGCTTTGCGGCGCTCGTTGGCCGGGGCGGAGCCGGGTGTGCCTTGCAGCTCGACGATGTTGCCGGTGCCTTTGACGGCCTTGGCCAGCCAGTCGGCGGCCATCTTGCCTTCGGAATAGAAATCAGAGCCGATAAAGCACACGTAGAGCGATTCGTCGCTCACTTGCACGGTGCGGTCGGTGACGATCACGGGAATCCGGGCGCGCTTGGCCTCCTTGAGAACGGGCTCCCATCCGGTCTCAACGATCGGCGCGATGACGATGGCGTCGACGCCCTGCGTGATGAAGGAGCGCACGGCGCGGATCTGGTTCTCTTGTTTGCCCTGGCCGTCGGAGAATTTGAGTGTGATGCCGCGCTTCTCGGCCTCGCTCTTCATCGAGTCGGTATTGGCGGTGCGCCAGGCGCTCTCCGCGCCGGTCTGGGCAAAGCCAACGGTGAGCGTCTTCGCGAAGGCAGGCATCGCGCAAAGGAGCAAGGCGGCGACGGAGCCGCGCATGAGTCGGGAGATCAGGGAGTTTTTCATGGGGTAAAATTGGGTAAGCCGAGTGAACTCCTGCCCTGTGACCAGTAAAGGCGATTCGCCCCGGTCGTGACGTGACCGTAATGCGGACGCCTAGCTCCGGATCTGACCGGTGCCGCGCACGA
>JBDKHE010000496.1:0-7228 GCA_039797805.1 Verrucomicrobiota bacterium | reverse complement strand
CCCCGTTGTGCGGAATGTCGCCCACCACGCCGATGATGATCGGCCAATCCTCCGGCTTTTCCGGGCGCGGCCCGAAGGCGAAGCGCCCGCCGATGGCGGAGCGATTGGGAAAGAACTTCCGGGCGAAACTTTCGTCCACGACGAAAAAACGCCGTTTGGGATCGCGGTCCGCCTCCTCGTAGAAGCGGCCCTCGCGCAGCTTCAGGCCCAGCGTCTCCAGGTAGCCAGGCGTAACCTGCACCCGGAACGCGCCGGGTTGCGGTGAGCCGGGCGGCAGCGTGTCCTCCTCCAGGGTAAACGCGTTGATCGGCAAGCCGCCTTGGAACGGGGTCGCGGACGACAGCGCGGTGGCGGTCACCCCGGGGATCTCCCGCAGGGCCTGCGTCAGGCGTTCCTGAAACTTGTCCGCCGCCTCCGCGCTGGATCGTTGGGCGGCGGGAATGATGATGCGGGCGGTCACCACGCCCTTGGGATTGAAGCCCGGGTCGACGCCGAGGGCCTTGGCAAAGCTATGCACCAACAGACCGGCGCCGGTGAGGAGCATCAGGGCGACGGCCACCTGTACCACGACCAGGATGCTGCTCATCGACCGGACGCCGCGGCCCGATGAGGAACTGCGGGAGCTGCTCTGGATGACCTCGGCGAGATTTGTGCGCAGGATATGGAATACCGGGATCAGGCCGATCAGCACACCGATGACCAGTGTCAGGCCGACGGCGAAGCCCAGCACCCGCAGGTCCAGCGTCGCGGGCAGGGACTGGGGCAGCATCTTCGCCAGGTAGAAGTTGCTCGCCCGCAGGGCGGCCCACGCCAGGCCCAGGCCGAGCACCGCGCCCAGCACAGTGAGCAACAGGCTTTCCAGCATGAGCTGGCGGGCGATGAGACCGCGGCCGGCGCCGAGGGCGGCGCGGATGGCGAGCTCGGACTGCCGGGCATTGGCCCGCACCAGCTGCAGGTTGGCCACGTTCATGCAGCCGATGAGCAGCACGAACACGACCCCGCCCTGCAGCAGGAGCAGGGTCGAGCGCACGGGCTGGACGCGCTGTTCCTGCACGCCGCCGACATTCATCGTCATGCCCGAACGCTCGGCGAATCCTTTCACCTGCGGCGGCGAGGCATCGACGTAGCGCTTCTCGAGCGTCTTGGCCTCGGCGTCAGCCTGGCCGGCCGTAACCCCCGGCTTGAGACGGCCGAAAAGCTGGAGGCCAACGCCGTAGCGCCCTTGTGGATTTTCCTGCGCCGGCTGCCAGGACAGCGGGATGATGAACTTCACCCGGGCATCCCACGCCTCGAACCCCCGCGGGGCCACGCCGATCACGGTGTACTTTTCCGCATTGATGCGGACCGATTTGCCCACAATGGCCGGATCCTCGGCAAACTGCGATTGCCAGAAGGACTGGGTCAGCACGACGACCTTGTCCGCGCCAGGCCGATTCTGATCCTTGGAGAAGAATTCGCCGAGCAGCGGCTGCACCCGCAGGATCGAAAAGATCTCCGCGGTCGCGCGGGCCATGTCCAGGCGGACCGGAGCCTCGTCTTCGCCAAACATCTGTTGGGCGAAGCTCCAGAGTCCGATGGTCTCGTAGGATGTCGCGTTTTTCGAGTAGTCGAGGTAGATGGGCACGTTGGCCGGCATCTTGTCGAGGCCGGCCCTCTTGGCGGACGTGTAGAGCTCGACGATCTGCATGGGCTCGCTGAACGGCAGGGGCTTGAGCAGCAGCGCATACACGCTGGAGAAAATCGCCGTGGTGGCACCGATGCAGAGGGCCAGGGTCAGCAGCGTGGTGACGGTCAGTCCCTTGCCCTTCGCCAACAGGCGGACCGCGTGACGCAGATCGCCGGAAACGCCAGACAGCACACCGGCCGAACCGGCGGCAGAGTCAGTGGGTGATGACATGTTGGAAGAATAACCCGCGAAGCTTCGCAAAGGTTACTAGAAAATAAGACAGGCCGGCAGCGCACCGAAGGCAAGGCTGGAGCGGGTGCGTTTGGCGGCCGACCGGGGCGTTAAGCCCCGAGAGTGGGCAGGATGGTGGTTTCGTCGGTGCCGAGGTTGGAAGACAAAGCACTTGGAGCCAATGACGGCATCGGTGCGCGGTCCGCGGTGGTTTTCACCACCTTGAGCGTGCGTTCGCCATCGCACTCCGGGGAACCTCGCGCGAGATCCCGGCAGATCTGGGGACGGCTTTCGTAGATCGTGCAGAAGAATTCCGGGCCGTCTCCGGCACTGCGCACGACCAGCGCCGCGCAATGCCCGTCGGCCATCCGCATGTAGGCCTCGTTGCCCCGCCCCGTAAAGTGGGCGACCCGTTCCGCCGCGTCCCCGAGGCGCGCCCAGTCCGATCCCGTCACGCGCACGAAGCGCTCCGACGACGAATGGCAACACACACCGCACCGCAAACAATCCGAAGGAGGAATGGGCACGGGCGTCACTCATGCCGGACAACCGGTGGGAAATACATCCCAAAGTGGCATGGCCGGTTAGCCCATCGCCGGTGTGGCGGTTGGAGCCGACCCGGACGCGGGGAGTACCCAGCGAGGCCCGGCATAGGTAAACGAAGGATCCGGACTCAAAAGGGCATGCGGATGCGCGGCTGCATTCTCTACTCCGCTCAGGATGTCGGTTTGTGGGCTTGATCCTCCGCCGTGAATGCGTCCGGAGCAGGGCTTGCTGAAAAGCTTCAGTGCCCCTGACGTTTGGCGGCGATTGCCCGCAGTTCCTTCGCCGTCAGCAAATCCCTTTCCCGGCCCATCGCCTCCTTGGCCGTGATCAGGTCGGCCAGGGAAATGACGTGAAACCGCCGACCATCGACCTCGAGCTCCTCAGCATTGGCCCGCAAGCGCTGGAAGTCTCCCACGCCTTTGATCGAAGTCAGGATGTCCACCATGCCCAGGTCGGTTTGGAGATAGAGATTGTTGACCGTTTCGCCGGGGGTGGGGTGCAACAAAAAGGATAGCTTCTGCGGGGTCATCCGGTGTTTTGGATTCCAGCCGGCCAAAGCCTCACGCAACTTCCCGATATTGTCCGATGTAAGCAGGGCGCAGATATCCACATCGCGGGTAAGATGGAAAGAGCCGTGGGCGACGGCCGCAAAGCCACCCACCAGCACAAACTCGAGTCCGGCATCAGCGAGCCGTTGCAGGAGGTGGCTGAAGTTTTGCATCCCGATTCTTTCCGGCTTCCTCCAGCTGCAAGGCCAGCTCAAGCGCGGCGTCGTGCTGGCTCCAACGTTCCTTGACCGAGAGCGCCAGGTTGGTGTCCAGCAGATCAAGGTCGATGCCCGCGCGACGGGCTTCCTCGAGAGCTTGGGCTGGGTTATCCATGGGGTGGAGTATTGGCCATTCCCGGCACACGGCAAAGCCTGATTTTGTCCGAAGCCGGTTTGCCGGCCAATTGTCTTAAATGGTCTCCGTGCCGTCCGTTAACTCCCGGGCAGGATTGGTGGCTCAAAGGTCTGCAGCCGACACCGTCTGCACCCGGGCCTGCTCGCAGCGTTTCCGTGCCAGTTCGACGCCGAGGGCGTCCAGGCCGAGGGCATTGGCCACGGCGGGGATTGTGCCGACGCCGCAGAAAGGATCGAAGATCAGCTTCGCGCCCACCTGGTCCCGCGCGAAGCGGACGGCGTGGGCCGTGGCCCGCACGCCGGCGGCGCGGATCCAGAGGCTGGGACCGGCGTCGGCAATGACGTCGGGGATCGGCAGGCTGTCGGGACAGCGCATGGCCCGTGACACCGCGATCAGGTGCGTGAAACCGGGCCGGCCCTGCGTGAGCATGCCGGGCGGACGCCGACAGATGATCTTGTGGAACAGCACGCGCGCGCCGGCATCCTCGGCGGCGCGGATCACCATGGCCCCCTTGTCGATCCACTCCCCGTCGTGTTTGATGTCGGATTGGAAGAACACGGCGGCGCTGTCGTCGGGCACCGCATCCACCACGAGGCGCGCGGCTTCCCGGAACCACTCCCGCCACAACGGTAGCGTTTTGCTGATCTCGGATACGTCGGGTAGGGAAGTCACCGCGCACGCCCCATCGATCCGACCGCGGGCCCGCATCCAGGCAATCGCATCCGCGTAGACGATCTCGCGCCGGGGTGCGGGGGGATGGATGGGGAGAGGATCGGACATGGCGGCAACCTATCGTCGGCAGCGCAGACCACACAAGGAAGGAGGAGCGGGGAGAAGGCAGAATGGTCGCGATGGGGTACAGGGAACACACCGAAGGAAGCAGGCTTGCGCGAGGTGACGTCGCTACGGCCAGTCGGGAGACTGGCCCTCCAGGTTGATCTGCTGGCAAGGGGTGCAATGCGCTTGGAATCGGTTTGCCCGATTGTCCCGGAGCTTGCGCCGCGGGTGGATAAATTGGAAAACCAGCCCATGAAAGCCATCGCCTACCAAACCGCCGGTTCTCTCGACCGGGCTGACGCCCTGCAGGACATCACCTTGGACAAGCCCGCCGCCGCCGGGCGCGACCTGCTCGTCAAGATTCACGCGGTGTCGGTCAATCCGGTGGACACGAAGCTGCGTCGCGGGGTGTCGCCGGAGGCCGGTGGATGGAAGGTGCTCGGGTTCGACGCTTCCGGCGTGGTTGAGTCCGTCGGGCCCGAGGTGAAGCACTTCAAGGTGGGGGACGCGGTGTTTTATGCCGGCTCGATCGCCCGGCCCGGCACGAACAGCGAATATCACCTCGTCGACGAGCGCATCGTCGGACGCAAACCGGCCAATCTGGGTCACGCGGACGCCGCGGCGCTGCCGCTCACGGCGATCACTGCGTGGGAAATGTTGTTCGACCGGCTCGACGTCAAACGTCCGCCGGTGCAGGGCGGAAAGACGATCCTCGTCATCGGCGGCGCCGGGGGTGTCGGCTCCATCACCATTCAATTGCTGCGGGCTCTGACCGACCTGACGGTGATCGCCACTGCCTCGCGTCCGGAAACGCAGGAGTGGGTGCGCGCCTGCGGTGCGCATCACGTGATCGATCACCGCCAGCCGCTCGCGCCGCAGGTCAAGGCGTTGGGCCTCGGCTCCCCGGGGTTCGTGTTTTCCACGACGCAGACCGACAAGCACTTCACGGACATCGTCGAGCTGATCGCGCCGCAGGGTCGCTTCGGACTGATCGATGACCCGAAGGATCTGAGTTTCATGCCCTTCAAGCGTAAGTCGGTGGCGCTGCATTGGGAGCTGATGTTCACGCGCTCGCTCTTCGACACCCCGGACATGGCGGAGCAGGGCAAGCTGCTGAACGAGGTGGCCGCGCTCGTCGAAGCCGGGCGCATCCGCTCCACCGCCACCGCGGTGGCGGGCAAGATCGATGCCGCGACGTTGCGCAAGGTCCATGCCCTGATCGAGAGCGGCACCGCGCGCGGGAAGATTGTGTTGGAAGGGTTTTAGAAGAGTGAGCGGTGAGCAGTGAGCGGTGAGCAGTGAGGAACGGAAAGGAGAGGAGGGAACGAAGGGTCACCACGAAACACACAAAACACACAAAAGGCCGGAGAAGGTTAACCACTGGTGGGCACTCGTGTGGCACAAATTGAATTTTGAGAGTTAGGATTAGTGGACAATAAGTGTGGATTAGTGGTTACAACGGTTTGGCAGGCCATCCAAACCATCGCGTCAGGGACGACGCGTTCCACCTTATGCATTGATGATCTTGTTAGGGGGCTGCTTGTGTTTGCGGGTTCGCGCGACACTGTGAAGGTCTCATGTCCCGCCACAACGCCTCCGCCGAAGACATCGCCTTGGACCGCCTGCCGAAGGCGCCGCTCAACCGGGAGAGCCTGCGGCAGACCATGGCCTTGTTCCGCTACGTGCGGCCCTACCGGGTGCGGTTCTTTTCGGGGCTCACCACGCTGTTCATCAGTGCGACGCTGGGTTTGGTTTTCCCGCTGCTGGCCGGCACGTTGATCGATGCCGCGCTGCACCCCGGACAGGCCACGGTGCCGCTGCTGGGCATACTCACGCTCAATCAGGTCGCGTTGCTGCTCGCCGGGTCGGTCACCCTGCAGGCCCTGGCCTCCTTCAACAGCGCGCTGGCGTTCAACCGCGTCGGCCAAAGCGCCCTCGCCGACCTGCGTCGCGATTGCTACCAGCGGCTGATCACCCTGCCGATGGCGTACTTCTCCCAACACCGCGTGGGGGCGCTGACCAGCCGGGTGTCCACGGACGTGGCCCAGATCGAGGGGGCGCTGATCGACGCGTTGCCGTCGTTGTGCCGGCAGACGGTCTTCCTGCTCGGCGGTTTGACCATGATTGCGCTCACGTCGGGCAAGTTGACGGCCGTGATGCTCGGCACGCTGCCGTTGCTCATCGCCGCGGCGGTTTTCTTCGGCCGCCGGTTGCGGCGCTACTCGCGGGAAACGCAGGACCAACTCGCGGCCACCAACACGATCGTCGAGGAGACGCTGCAGGCGATTGCCAGCGTGAAGGCCTTTGCCAACGAGGCGTTCGAGCTCGGCCGCTACAACAAGTCCAACGCCCGCGTGCTGTCGGCGGCGCTCGGCGCGGCGCGCTGGCGGGCGGTCTTCGTGGCCTTCTTCATCATCGCGCTCTTTGGCGGCATCGTGATCGTGCTCTGGTTCGGCGCCAGCCTGATGCAGAGCGGCGGGATCAGCGCGGGCGAACTGACCCGTTTTGTGCTCTACACCACCTTTGTCGCCGGGGCGATGGGCCAGGCGGCGGAGCTCTTCAGCCAGGTGCAGAAAACGGTCGGCGCCACCCAGCGCGTGCGCGAACTCCTGCGCGAGCCGGTGGAGATCGAGATCGCAGCCGCCACGGCCGGCCCGGCGGCCGCCGTCAAGCTGCCCCGTCTGCGCGGCGAAGTTGCCTTTGAGGGTGTGAACTTCCGCTACCCGTCGCGGCCGGAGATCACCGTCTTGCACGACATCACGCTGGCCGCGCGGCCGGGCGAGCGCATCGCCCTGGTCGGGCCGAGTGGCGCGGGCAAGTCGACGCTCACGGCGCTGCTCCTGCGATTCTATGATCCGGACAACGGGAGGTTGCTCATCGATGGGCGCGAGGCGCGCGAGTATCCGCTGGGCTGGTTGCGCGGGCAGATGGCCATCGTGCCGCAGGATGTGCTGCTCTTCGGCGGCACGATCGCGGAGAATATTGTCTACGGCCGGCCGGGCGCGAGTGACGCGGAGATCCGGGAGGCCGCGCAACTGGCCAACGCCGACGAGTTCATCTCCAGCTTTCCCGAGGGTTATGCGACCCTGGTGGGAGACCGGGGCGT
>JBDKHE010000495.1:0-3642 GCA_039797805.1 Verrucomicrobiota bacterium | reverse complement strand
TTGGAATATCACCAACTCCATCCTTGATGCCCCCCTTAGGTCGGGCACCACTCTCCAAATCAGACAACCACGCTGAAAGCGGAACGCGGCTCATCTCAACAGTTCCTCAAGCTCTGCCAAGTCTGACGCTATGGTCGACGAGGTTTCCGGCGCGGTGTTCGAGCAGGAGGTCACCGCCGACCTGCCAGCGGCCACGCAGTTCCTGTCACCGCGCCTCTTCCTCAACACCGGCGCGACCGCCGCCGCCGTCGCCTACGACTGCGCGGGGGTCTATGTCGAGACGGATTTCTGATCTGTAGATATGGACTGCCGTGTGCATGCCGGGCCGGGCAACACCATCGAGGCAACCGCCGAATGCCTCGACCGGAGCAATACGCCCGGCCCGGTTCACCTATTCACGTTTCAGAAAGCGGAAGGGGATTCGCTGCAGGTTGGAGATAACACAGTGGCCCGGCATGTCGCGTCAGGCAATGGGAACAATTCTGCCCCCCTGTCAGGGCTGTTTTCGGCGCTTTGGAATTGTGATGCCGGACGGTTTTCTACTTGAAATCTACGCTTTCCCGACACCGGTCGCCCGGGTCGCAGACCGCTGTGCCGACCGCGCAGTCGCTGGTATCGCCGCCGCAGCAGTTCTCTGTGAGATAGGCCATCAGCCCGTTCATCGCCGCACAGTTGGCGGTGTAGATCAAAGGATCGCCCCTCGCGGCGGAACGTCACCAGGCCGGCATGCTTCAGTTGGCTCAGATGAAACGAGAGGGTGGTCGAGTGCAGGCCGAGCCTCTCGCCGATATGCCCGACAGCGCGCCCTTCGCTCCCGGCCTGCACCAGCATCCGAAAGATATCGAGACGGGTCTCCTGCGCGAGCGCGGCCAAGGCCGCTATGGTGCCCATTTTTTCCATATCTCCAGAATCGTGTAAATGTTTCTGTGCCACGAATAAGAGCGGCGCCGGAACTGCCTCCGGCGCCATTCACTACCTACCGGCTCGATCCGCCGTAGACGATGCCGTTCGGGCGATCACCAACCGGTAGGGTCTTGACGACGTGCTGGCTCCCCACTTCGATGATCGACACGGTATCGTCGGCGATGTTGGTCACGAACACGAATGCCCCGTCGGTCGATACCGAGACCCCATGGGCGCCGCCGCCGGTGGCGAGGGTCTTCACGACCTGACCGGTCGCGGTGTCGATCACGGACACGGTGTTGTTAGGCTCCGCGTCGGTGCCCTGGTTTGCCACATAGACGTAGGCTCCATCGGGGGTCGCAACCATCTGGATCGGGTTCGGCCCGACGTCGATCCTGTTCATCACCTCGCGGGAGGCGGTGTCGATGACGGCCACCCGGTTCTCGTCCCGGAGAGAGACGTAGACCTGATCGCCAGACGGGGTAAACCCGACCTGAACGGGCGCTGCGCCCACCGGAATGCGCGCAACTTCCGTCAGATCCTGCGTGTCGATGACGGAAACCGAGCCATCCTCGACATTAGCCACATAGAGTTGGCTCTCATCGGGGCTGAGGCGAAGGCCGTGCGGATAATCCCCCGTCGCGATGCGCCCGATGACCTCTCCCTTTGCGAGGTCGACCACGGCGATCTCGTCGCCGCCGGCCAGCGAGACAAATGCGCGCCCCTGCCGGTCAGCGACCACATGGGCCGGATGCGAGCCTACCGTCACGGTCGCCGTGGGCGCCGAGAGGTTCCGCGGATCGAGAATGACCAGCAGACCCTCGGCCGCGCCCTCCGCGCCATGCCCATGGCCGTCCGAGCCGTGATCCCCCTCGGCGGCAGGATCTCCGACCGCCAGCAGAAGCTTGCCATCCGGCGTCAGATCGACGTTGTGAGGCGCGACCGGGATCGTAACCGTGTCGACCGCCCCCGTGCCGAGATCGAAGGCGCTGATGGAATTGCCGCCCTCGTTGGCGGAGTAGACCGTTCCGCCGGTCTGAGCAAAGGGCGACGGCGCGTCGCCGGCCTTCGCCTCCAGCCATGCCTGCATCTCGGCGATCTCGGCTTCCTGCGCCGCGATGATCTGGTCCGCCCATGCCCTGGTCTGCGGGTCGTTTCCGTATTGCTGGACGATCCGGGCCATGTCGATCGCGCCCTGATGATGGGGGATCATGCCCCGGACGAAGGCGACATCCGGATCATCCGCCATGACGCCGTCCATCATCGGCCCGTGCATTTCATTCATCGCTTCGACGTAGGCCCGGGTGAACTCCGGAAGGCTTTCGTTGGCCGGGGCGGCACCCTCGTTCGGCGCGCCCATCATCCCCTGCATCATTCCGCCCTGCATCATCTGGTGCATCGCGCTCATGCATTCCGGGGCCATCGCCTGCATCATGGCTTGGCACTGCTCTGGCATCATCCCTTGCATGCCAGCCATCTGGCCTGAGGGAGGCGTCGGCACGGGAGCCTGCTGCACTTGCGCGGGCGGGGTTCCCGGGTGGTGGGCGTCATGCCCGGCCTGAGCGAGGGCAGCGCCAGGCAGGCCTGCCAGGACGCCGAGGGAAAGGGCTATTGTGGTTCGGTTCATTGATTTCATCCTTTGGATCCAGAGCGCTGACCCGGGGTTTCGGGTCGCGGTTCTCCGTTCTGTTCGCTGGTCTTTCGGGTTTGCACAGGAGCGGCCGGAGACAACATTCGTTCTCGCGGCCATCCCCTGCGCATCACGCAGCGATAGGACGTGGTGGCCTCAGGATGCCTTCGGGGAAACGGTCGTGCGGATCAGGGCGCACAACCGTGAAAGCCTCACCGCTCGTGGGCGGGCCGAACTCCGGCGGCGCGACGGGAACTGCGGCGGTCAGGCAGGTCTGACAGCAATCCGCAAGGTTTGGGCTACCGTCCGTGTTCACGCAGCTTGGCGATTGATTGGCGCCATGGTCGTCCGACGCGTGATGCTGGGTGCAGTGGCTTGCCTGGGCAGCGGCCTGTTGCTGGTGGATGGCGTGTCCAGTCGGGCTCGCATGGACTGGGACCTGCAGAACCAGTGCGCCGATGGCAAGCAGCAGGATGCAGATCGCAAACCGGCGCAGTCGGCCGCAACTCGCCCGAAATTTGACCCCGGCCCGTTTGGTCATGCGCCACCTTCCTTGCCGGCGGCACGCCGGCCCTGCGCGATGTCGCGTTCATGTCGCGCGCCACCCGACGTGGGGCGCCAGCCCCGCGGACGGAGGCAGGCCGCCACAGCGAGGTGCTGTTTGAGATCATCCGCGAGCCTGGCGTTCATGTCGGCGGCGCCTTTCAGATTTCCCGCGAACCGAGGAAGCGCCCGAAGCTCCGGGTGGTCGGGCCGAACAGGAACGCTTCATACGGCTCGGGATCGACGCCCGGGAAATCCATGCCGGGCGAGCCGGCAGGCATGCCGGGAACGGCCAGCCCCGTCACGTCAGGCCGCTCGGCCAGCAGGCGGCGGATCGCTGCGGCAGGCACATGACCCTCGATCACATAGCCGTCCACCTCGGCAGTGTGGCACGATGCCAGTTCGGCCGGCACGCCGAGGCGCTGCTTGAAGCTGTCCATGTCGGTGGATTCCACCACCCGCACCGGGAATCCCGCATCCTCGATGTGCGCGATCCAGCCATCGCAGCAGCCGCAGGACGGATCCTTGGTAACGCTCACCAGCGGCAGCGTTTCGGCATGTCCCCA
>JBDKHE010000494.1:0-7194 GCA_039797805.1 Verrucomicrobiota bacterium | reverse complement strand
TTGGGCGGCAAACAGGCACTGACCGGACTGACCTTCCACTTTGCCACGCCGTCGACCTTCGGGCCCGAGCGCCTGCAAGGGGCCGCCCCGCTCTCCCCGGTGGAACTGCGCAACCAGTTCTTCGGCACCGCGCCCGCCGGTCCCGGTTTCACCGGCACCGTGCTCAGCAGCAATTTCGTGCTCTCCAAGCCCTGGCTCATCGTGCCTTACGGCGGCTACCCGGTCAGCGACGGCAATGGCCTGCGGGTCCAACTGCTGGACGACAGCGGCACCAACTTGGTCGGGGAAATCGGCTGCCCTGGTCCGAACCTCAACGGCATCGGCTACTGGGCCGTGGACACCAAGGCCTATCTCGGCCGCCCGGCCCGGCTCGTGCTCTACGACGGACGCTCCGAAACCGAAGGGTGGGTCGCGGCCGCCCCGCCCATCCCGGCGGACAACGCCGAACTGGCCACCACGCTGGAGCAGCGGCTGCAGAACGAAAATCACGCCGGTCTGCACGCCTCGCTCGCCGCGCTCGCTCTGGCCGGACTCGCCGGCTGGTTTGTCGCCTGGCGCGCCGGCCGGCCCCAGATTGCCGGTCAAAATCGCTGACACCGGATAGCGGGTTTGGTCGCCGGGATTGTCTTCGAGGGTGAAGTGCTGCAAAACACCTCCATGCCCGACCAGCCACCCAGTTCCTGGGACTTCACCAGTCTCTACCGGAACACCGTGGCCCCCTTGCGCCGTCACCTCGCCCGCATCCTCGGCAACCCGAATGAAGCGCAGGATGTTGCGCACGACGCCTACCTGAAGGTCTATCCCGTGATGGAGAAGCACGAGGCCGAAAAGCCCGAGGCGCTCCTCTACACCACCGCCCGCCGCCTGGCTTTCAACCGGCTCAAACGCCGCCGCATCGCTCCCTTCGCGCCGGAGCCACCCTTGGACGATCTGAACGCCTCGCCCCAGCCCGGCGTCGTGCAACAGGTCATGGCCCGCCAGGAGTTGCAACAGCTGGAGGCCGCCATCGCCCAGCTTCCCGAGGGCTGCCGCGCCGTCCTGCTGTTGCGCAAAATCGAACTGCTTTCCCACCAGGAAATCGCCGATCGCCTCGGCATCGCCGTGAGTACCGTCGAAAAACAACACGCCCGCGCCCTGCGCCTGCTGCGCACCGCCCTCACCCAACGCCCGGTTGCCCCCACCTCACCCCGCTCCGAGGAGGCCCATCCATGAACCCTTCTTCCGTCCCTTCCGCCGCCAGCGAGGAACAAGCCTCCCTCTGGGCCGCGCGCCTCGATGGCTCCGATCTCTCCGCCGCCGATCGCGCCGACCTCGAGCGCTGGCTTGACGCCGACCCGGCGCATCGCACTCTCCTTGCTTCGTACTGCCAGTTTTCCGCCGACCTCGAACAGCAGTTGCCGTTGATTGCAGGGATCAGGGACGAGTTGGCGGAGTTCCGAACCACCGCAAAAACCATTCGACCGTTCCCTTGGTTGCGCTGGCCGATATTGGCCGGGGCAATGCTGACAGCGGCCGCCGTGGTGGTGGTCATTCTGTGGCCGGGCCAGCCACAGAATCTCTTTCAAAACATCGCCGCTCCCGTCGCGCAGCGGCAGGCCGTGACGCTCCCCGACGGCTCCCGCGTTGAACTCAACGCCGGGACCGCCGTCTCGGTCGAGCTGCGGGCGGATGCCCGCCGCGTGCGCCTGACCGACGGCGAGGCCTTCTTCAAGGTCAGCCGGGATGCCGCCCGACCCTTCATCGTCGAGACGCCCGCCGGCTCGGTCCGCGTCACCGGCACGGAATTCAACGTCCGCAGCTCCGCGCTGGATCCGCTGGAAGTGACGGTTCTTGAAGGCTCCGTGCAAGTGCGCGCCGGCTCCAGCCCGGCTCCGCAGATGCTGCACGCCAACGACCAGCTCGTGGCCGGGCCGGAGGGCGTCAGCGTCACTCCGCTCAGTTCCGCCCAACTCGGCGACGCCCTCGCGTGGCGCCGCGGCGAGATCGTGTTCACTGATACGCCGCTGCGCGAGGCTCTCGCCCGTTTTGCCCGGTATCATGGCCGGACCCTGACCGCCGCCGACTCCGTCGCCCAATTGCGCATGGGGGGCCGCTACAGTCTCGATGATCTCGAAGGCTTTCTGGCCGCCCTGCAGGACGGCATTCTGCCCGTCCAGGTGACCCGCAGTCCGGATGGCACCGTGCACGTCGATGCCGCACCGCGGAGTTGAACCCTGGCTCTCCGTTAACGTGCGCCTGTCCCTCTCGCCTCTCCATCACTGGTGCCTTGGTCTCGGTCTGTTGCTTGCGGAACCGGTCCTGGCCGCGCCGGCGGACTTCAATCTGCCGGCGGCACCCGCCGCCGAGTCGCTGATCGCCTTTTCCCGACAGGCCGGCGCGGAAGTGCTCTTTTCCTACGACGACTTGCGGACCGTGCCGGCGGCGGCCCTCACCGGACGGTATGAACCGCAGGAGGCTCTCGCGCTCCTGCTCCGGGGCACGGGCTTCGCGGCCCGGCGCAATCTCCGCGGCAAGTACGTCGTCACCCGGCTGCCAAATCCTCCCGGCGCCCTCGAAGGCCGGATCCTCACCCCGAGCGGCGAACCGGCGATCGGTCTGCCGGTCGCGCTGGCCGGGACCCGGTTGCGGACGCAGACCGACCGCAACGGACATTTTGTTTTTCCGGCCGTGACGCCCGGCACCCTGCATCTCTTTGCCGGTGGTCCGGGTTATTGCTTGCTGGAAAAAATCGGCGTCGAGGTCACTGCCGGGCACACGCTCGTGCTTGAGCCGCTGCACCTGCAGGCTGCCAGCGACATCACGGTGCTTGATCCCTACGTCGTCACCGAACGCAACGACCGCCTGCCCATCGGCGAGGGCGTCGGCGCCGGCCCGCGCCGCGCCGCCGGCAACCTCGACCTCCCGCGCACCGAGGACAACGCCCTGCCCTTCACCCTCTTCACCCGCGAGCAGATCACCCGCAGCGGGGTCGTGCAGTTGAATGAATTCCTGCAGCGCGAACTGATCGATGGTGATTCCAACACCACGCCGCCGGAACAACGCGGCAACCTGTCGCCCTTCGTCACCGGCAGCTCAAACCTCAGTCTGCGCGGTTACGGGTCCAATGAAACTATCGTGTTGGTCAATGGCCGCCGTCTCCCGGAGACGATCACCGATGCCACCGGCCTGCTCGGTCCGCCGGATGTGAACCTCGTGCCCCTTTCGCTTGTGCAGCAGATCGAGGTGCTGCCGGTTTCCGCCTCCGCCCTCTACAGCGGCAACGCGGTCGGCGGCGTGATCAACATCGTGCTCCGGCCCGAGGCCGATGGCACGGAGGTGCGCACCACCTACACCAACGCCCTCGGCGGCTACGATGCCCCGCAATCATCCGTCTCCCTCCAGCACACCCAAAGTCTGCTGGACGGTCGTCTGCACCTGCGGCTCAACGCCACGTTCACCCACACGCAGCCCGCCGTGGAATCGGAACTGGGTTACCAACGCACCCGCCTCGCCCGCCAGACACCTGGCTTCGGACCCAGCGCCACCCCGAACGTCGAGAGCACTACCGGCGCAGGCCTTTTTGGCGCGGGCACTCCGACCTTCACGTCCGTCGCGCCAGGGGCCGACGGCACCGGCGGTCGCGCCGCGTTCACCGGCCGCGAGGGACGCTGGAGCCAGGGCCTCTTCGACGCTCCCGGCGGCCTCACCGCCTCACCCAACAGCGCCGACTATCCCTATGGCCGATCCCAGCAGCGCTTCGCGTACTATGGCTCGGTCGTCTATGATGCGTTTCCCTGGCTGCAACTCGGCGTGGATGCCAGCTACGGGCACACCGTGGTGCATCGCGGTTTCGATCTGTTCTCCACCAAACTCACCCTCGCCGGCTCGTCGGCGCTGAACCCCTTTGGCCAGGAGGTGCGGGTCGCCCTCCACGACACCACGCCCGCGCTCGGCCGGGACTACAACGAGGCCCGCATCGATTCCTACTCCCTGGTGACGAGTGCGCTGCTGAAACTGCCCGCCTCCTGGCAACTCACGCTCGATGCGCAGTACGCCCGCAACCTCGCCCGCTACCGCGGCCTGGTGCGCGCCGATCCGGTCAGCTGGCAACAACTGGTCGACGAAGGTCTCTATCAGCCGCTGCGCGACACCCAGGTGTCCGGCCCTCCGCAGGCGTTCTACGATCGCGCACTCATCTACCACGGTGGGCCCGGCCGATTCCTCACTTTCGGCGACTACCACACGATCGAGGGCGCGGTGCGTCTGACCCACGAATCCCTGCACCTGCCCACGGGCGAAAGCACCGTCAATCTCGGCGCCGACTACCGCCTCACCTCGCTGGCCCCCTACACCGAGGAACCGCGCTTTGCCGACGGCACACCCGCGGGGGATATCGTGCGCTGGAGCGGGCGCACCCTCGAGCGCATGAGCGTGTTTGGCGAGATCCAGGCACCCCTCGTGCCGGCGGCACGCCTGCCCCGCTACATCAAGGGCATCGAGACCGACACCGCCGTACGCTACACCGTATCGGCCCAGTCCAACGAAACCAACGTCGCGCCCACTTTCGGGCTGAAGCTCAACCTCCGCGGCGGATTCTCCCTGCGCGGTTCCTACACCACTTCCAACCGTTTCCCCACCCCGGTCATGAGCCGCCCGCTCGGGGACGGCAGCGGCGGCGGCAGCGGCGCCGACCTGATCCCGATCTTCGACCCGGTCCGCCAGGAAAGCTACTTCGTCGAGTCCAAGGTCGCCATCAACGCCAACGTCCGGCCGGAAGCCGCCGCCACCCAGACCGCCGGCATCCTGTTTCAGCGCGGACAGACCCACCGCTTCCGCGCTTCACTCGATTTCGCCGACACCTCCAAGACCAACGAGATCATCACGCTGGAGGCCTCCGGCCTGCTCAACCAGGAAGCACTCTTCCCCGACCGCGTGCTCCGCAGTCCCGCGGGCACCGGCCGGGTCACCACGCTCCTGACCGGCTCCGCCAACGCCGCCAAGCGCCACTCGCAAAACTGGAATGCGGCGCTCGACTACGCCTGGCACGGTTTCGGCGGCGGCACCCTCGAACTGCGCGGCCGCTGGGTCTGGTTTCAGCGTTACGAGCGCCAGCTCTTCGCCAATTCGCCCGTGGTGGACGAACTCGGCGCCCCCGACGGCTTCGCCAGCGGCTTGCTCCGCCACCGCCTGACCTTCAGCGCCGGCTGGTCCGGACCGGCCTACGGTTTTGGCCTCGACGGGCACTACCTGAGTCCGCGCATCTTGCCCGCCAGCGAATGGGCGGTGCAGGGTAGCGATCACATCAAGTCCTACTGGCAGTTCGATGCCTATGCCCAGACCGACCTCACCCGCTGGCTGCCACGCCCGCCGAAGAAACTCCGCCTGAACGCCCAGCTGCGCATCAACAACCTCTCGGGTTTCGGTTTCCCGAAATACGCCACCGACGTCTCCGGCGCCGGTGTCCAACCCTACGGCGACTGGCGCGGTCGCACGTATTCCCTCTCGCTGACCGCCAGCTTCTGACGCGCCCGGCGGAAACCCCGGCATTTCTGCCTTTGCCATAGTCGGGCCGGTCGCTTTGCTCCGGGGCGTGTCTGCCCCCATCCAACCCTCCGCTGCGGAGCTCGAACTGACCGTGGTCATGCCTTGCCTCAACGAGGCGCTGACCATCATGGGTTGCGTGAGCGAGGCGGTGGCCGCCCTGGCCGCCGCCGGCATCGCCGGCGAGGTGCTCGTGGCGGACAACGGCAGCACCGACGGTTCCCAGGCGCTCGCCACCAAGGCCGGCGCCCGCGTCGTGCCCATTGCCACGAAAGGATACGGCAACGCCTTGCGCGGCGGCATCGCGGCAGCCCGCGGCCGGTATATCCTGATGGGCGACGCCGACGGCAGCTACGATTTCAGCCACCTCCCCCGCTTCGTCGAGCGCCTGCGGGCCGGCGCCGACCTCGTCATGGGCAACCGCTTTCTCGGCGGGATCCAGCCCGGCGCGATGCCCTGGAAAAACCGCCACATCGGCAACCCGGTCCTTTCGTTCATCGGCCGGCTGTTTTTCAACACGAAGATCGGCGACTTCCACTGCGGCCTGCGCGCCTTCTCCGCGGAAGCCTATCGGAAGATGGACTTGCGCACGACGGGCATGGAACTCGCCTCCGAGATCGTCATCAAGTCCGAGCTCTTCGGCCTGCGGGTCGAGGAGGTGCCGACCGTGTTGCGCAAGGACGGCCGCGACCGCCCGCCCCACCTGCGCCCCTGGCGCGATGGGTGGCGTCACCTCCGGTTCATGCTGCTGTTCAGCCCGCGCTGGCTTTTCTGGTATCCCGGACTCTTCCTGATGGCCCTCGGCCTGATCGTCGGCGGGGCGCTCGTACAGGGCCCGCTGCCCCTGGGTCGCATCACGCTCGATGTGCACACCCTGCTCTTCGCGGCCGTCGCCGTGCTCATCGGCTTCCAAGCCTCCTCGCTCGCCGTGCTCAGCAAGTTCTTCGCAATCCGCGCCGGCTTGCGCCGCGCCGAGGCCGGGTTCGACGACTGGTTCCGCCATATCACGCTGGAAGCCGGCCTCATCACCGGCAGCTTGCTCGTGGCCACTGGGCTTGTGCTCTCCATCGGCGCCGTCTGGTTCTGGGGCGACCGCGGCTTCGGACCCTTGCAGCCATCCCAGACGCTCCGCTGGGTCATTCCCGGTGCCCTCTGCCTCGTGCTCGGCTGCCAGATGATCCTCACCAGCTTCTTCCTCGGGGTGCTGCGGCTCGACACCCGCACCGACCACGCATGACCGAAACCCACCGCAACCGGATCTGGCTCGGCCTCGCGCTCGCCCTGACGGCGACCAAGCTCTGGCTCAGCCGCGGTCAGGGCGTGTTTGCCATCGGCAGCGCGGGACTCGATGACCGTCTGTTCCTTGAGCTCGCCCAGCACCTGGTGCGCGGCGAATGGCTGGGGGCCTACACCGAGACGACTCTCGCCAAAGGGCCGTTCTACCCGCTCTTCATCGCCGGGGCCTTTCTGGTCGGCCTGCCGCTGTTCCTGGCCCAACACCTGTTCTACGCCGCCGCCTGCGGACTCTTCGTGCGCGCGCTGCGCCCGGCCATCACCTCGGGCGGTCTGCGTTTCGCCATCTTTGCCCTGCTGCTGCTCAACCCCATGACCTACGATGTGCCGGGCATGGGCCGCGTCCTACGGCAGCAGGTCTATGGGCCGCTGGCCCTGATG
>JBDKHE010000493.1:0-5917 GCA_039797805.1 Verrucomicrobiota bacterium | reverse complement strand
ATTCGGCGGGGCTGGTCACTTTGGTGATCGCCAGCTATCTCGGCTGGCGCGTGCCGGGCCGGTCGAGAGGGAAGTTGCTGGCGGTCTTGGCGGGCTCCTTTCTCCTGTTGGTATCGCCGTGGCTCACCCGAAATGTGCTGGTGTCTGGGCACCCGCTCGGTCTGGCCTGGCAAAATCTCGCCCTCAAGGCGGGCGACCCGACTGCTGAGCCGTCCGCCCAGCGTAACCTGGCCTCGGTGGACGCGCCGGGCCTGGATCTCAACAAGCTGGGCAACAAGGGTCTCACCGGCCTGGAACTGAACCTCAAGGAACGTCTCTGGTCGGGCGGGGGCCTGCTCCTGACCGCCTTCTTCATCTCCGGTCTGGCCTATCGCTTCCGGCACGGCCCCGCCAACCGCGTGCGCTGGTGCTTCGCCGTCGTGCTGCTCGTGTTGCTGGCCGGACAGGCCTTCTTCAACTCGGGCGAAAGTCCCCGATTGCCGGCCTATTACCTTGCCCCACTGATCATCGTTTTTGGCGCAGGATTCTTCATGGTGCTCGTGGACAGCCAGCCCGGACTCAGCCAGCACTGGCGCTGGAGCGTCGCGGCTCTGCTGTTGTTGCAGGGGCTGCCGTTGACCCGTGACTGCCTGGAGCCCCGGAAGATTCATTTCCATTATCCTCCCTACTTCCCGGTGCTTTTCATGGAGCTGCACGCTGATTTGCAGCGGCGGTTTCTGCCCGGGACGGGTGTCTCCACCGATGTGCCGGCTGGGACGGCCTGGTACGGGCAGGTCCGCGTCTGGGCCAAACCGGAGCGGCTGCGGGATTTCTCCCGAATCATGGTCGAGCAGAACATCGGCGCCTTGTTGCTGACCCCGGTCACCCTGGACCGGCCGTTTTTTACCGAACTGGCGGCGCGCAAGGATGACGCGATCAGCCTGACCGATACCGGCGGGTGGGGCGGCGTGTACGCCGGTCTGGTCACCCGACGGATGCCGCCCGGTTTCCCCCTGAGCCTGCCCCCCCAGAAGCTGACTGAAAACATGGTGTTGCTGGTCAATCCCCAGACGGTCGTGCGTTAGGGAATTAGAATTGCATGAGAGGGGAATATGTCCCTTTAGTCTGCCCAGCACCACGCCTTGGCCCTCCTATGAAAACGATTCTACGCACGTTTGCTGCCGCTTCCTTCTTACCGGTCCTGGCCTTCGCGGTTTACGCCCCGATTCCCGAGCAGGAACAAGGCAAGGCCTTGAGCTACCGTCTCGGCGCTTCCACGTATTACGACAGCAATATTTTTGGTGGGGCGAGCAATGAGATCTCCAGCACCGTCTATAATTTCAACGGCGAGATTTCCTTCAACGGATCGCTCGACGACCAGACTTTTTCGTCCGGCTCCTACGAGCTGAACAACGATTACATCGTGGACCGCCCGGGCCGGAAGAACCTGACCAGCCACGCCTTCAGCGGACGCATCGCCCATTCCTTCGCCCCGGACACGTCGCTGGATGTGAGCGCCGCGTACAACATCACGAAGAATCCCCAGTCGTTGCTCTCCGGCGTGCCCCTCAACATCGACCAGTCGTTCGAGCGCGCCCAGCTCGACGCCCGTTACACCACGAATATCGGTCCGAAGACGGGGGTGGTCGCGAAATACCGTTTCCTCAGTTACGCCTACGATACCGGCAGCCTGGCGGCGGATCTGGACCGGGCGGAGGATCTGTTCGGCCTCGAGTTCAACTACGCTTACCTGCCGGAGACCAAACTCGTCGCCGAGTACCGCTACCAGATCATCGGCTACGATTCGTTCGCGGCCCTCAAGGACAAGACCTCACACTTTTTCATGGGCGGCTTTGATTACAACCCGGGCAAGAAACTCCTCGTGTCCGCCCGGGCGGGTCTCGAGGACCGGAATCGCAAATCCGCCGCCAGCACCACCGCGCCCTATGTCGAGCTGACCTCCCGCTACGCCTATGCGCAGGGATCCTTTCTGGCGGCGGGCTATACCTACACCCTGGAGGAGCCTTCCGACACGGACCGCTTCACGGACAGCAAGGTCAACCGCCTCTTCGTGAACATCCAGCACCAGCTCAGCGGGGCCTTCACGGCCTCGGGTTCGATCACGTACGAGCCGTCCGAATTGCAAGGACGGGGCGCCCAGAAGGATGTCAGCGAGAAGACGACCCGGCTTGGGCTCGCGCTCTCGTGGCGTCCGGACAAGAACTGGACCGTCACCGGAACCTACGATTACGACGATGTGAATTCCGATGAGGCCAATCGCGGTCAGAACCGCAACCGTCTCGGCGTCTCGGCCCGCTTCACCTTCTAATCCGGCCTCCCCGCAGGCGCTCATGGCATTTTCCCCGGCTAGCAAGGACAGCGCTTCGCTCAGTGACTTCGTCGGCCTGTTGCGGCTGCGCAAAGGGCTCGTTTTCCTGGTCCTCGCGATCGTCGTTCTGACCACACTCGGGGTCACCGCCCTTCTGCCCAAGTGGTATTTGTCTACGACGAAGATCAGCGTCCAGAAACCGGAGAGCGAGGTGAAGCTCTTCCAGGCGCAGAACAGCAGCTACTACGACCCGTATTTCATCCAGGATCAGTTCAAGATCATCCAGTCCGAGAAGATCATCTACCCCGTGATCGAGGCGCTGGGGCTCAACGCCATTCTCGGCAAGCAGCTGAACAACGGGGCCCCGCTGACCTCCGCCATCACCTACCAGTACATGTTGAACAAGATGGTCCGGCCCGACGCCCCGCGCGCCTCGTCCATCATCGAGATCAACGTCTATGCCCGCGACAACCGGCTCGCCGCCGACATCGCCAACGCCATCGCCCGGGTCTACGCGGAGGATCGCATCAAGCTCGCCACCTCCGACCAGCGCGAAGGCCTTGCCCAGTTGCGCAAGGAACTCGACAAGCAGGAACAGGCCGTGGTCGCCCAGCGCGACCACGTCGAGAAGCTGCGCAAGGAACTGGACATCTCCGGCGTGGATCTCAGCCAGCGCTACACCGACATGGACATCGAGACGCTGCGCCAGATGCAGAACTCCCTCATCGCCCTGCGCGTCGACGCCATCGGACGCAAGACCCGCTGGGAGCGTTTCCGCACCATCCCCACGGCCGACCGGCGCAACCTCGTCAATTCCGAGCTGATCCAGGACACCAACATCCAGAATCTCCTGCAGGCCTACCTTGTCTCCGACCAGACCGTGACGCGCCTCATGGCCCGTCTCGGCTCGGCCCACCCCGACCTCATCGCCGCCATTGAGAACAGCGCCAAGATCCAGCAGCAGCTGGACAATCAGCTGCGCGGCTACGAGAGCTCCCTCGAGATGGCCTTCAAGGAGGCCGAGGCACGCGTGACCGAACTCGAGCGTCAGCTCGCGCAGGCCAAGGTGGACCAGATCCTCTCCGCCCGTGAGCGCATGCGCCCCTTCGAGGAGGCCGCGACCAAGCTCGAGGACGAACAGCGCCTCCTCACGACACTCAAACTCACGCTACGGCAGCGCGAAATCGATTTCCAGGTTCCGAAGAAGACCATCGAGATCCTCAACACCGCCGAGCCCGCCAGCTACGCCAGCAAGCCCAACTGGGCGCTGAACATCTTCTTTGCCTTCGTCTTCGGCTCCATCCTTGGCGTCGGTGCGGCCGTGTTGCTGGAGTATTTCGACACGAGCTTCCGCAACGTGGCGGATGTCGAGGGCAAACTCAACCTGCCCGTGCTCGGGGTGATCCCGCACATGGCCGAGGCCGGCGAGCTGCACGACCCGAGCTCCCCCGAGGGCGAACCCTACCGGGTGCTCCAGACCAATCTCAACCTGGCCCTGCCGGCCAAGCAGTCCGCCGTGCTCGTGGTGCTCTCGTCCGGCCCCGGTGAAGGCAAGTCCACCACCATGCGCCAGCTCGCGCTCTGCATGGCCGCCGCCGGCGAGAAGGTGCTCCTGATCGACGCCGACGTCCGCCGCCCGACCCAGCACAAACTGGCCGGCTTGCCCCGCGATCCCGGCCTGACGGATATAGTGATGAACAAGGTTGCCTGGACCGACGCCGTGAAGCGCGACAAGTCCGGCCTGATCGACTTCATTCCCGCCGGCGCCGCGGGGAACAACATCACCCTGGGTCTGCTCTACGCCAACAAGCTCCGCGAGGCCGTGGCGGCATTCCGCCAGAGCTACGACAAGGTGCTCTTTGACTCGCCCCCGATCATCGGGGTGAGCGATGCATCGGTGCTGGCCAGCTTGGCCGACGGCGTCTTGTTGCTCGTCCAGCATCGCCGGAATCCTGAGAGCATGGTACAACGCGCCCGGCAGATCATCACCGAGAACCTGAAGGTGCCGATCATCGGCGTCGTGTTGAATCAGGTCCCCACCGGCACCGGTGAGGACTACGGCTACTACACGGACAACTACTCATACTACTCCCACGAAAAAACGGCCCCCAGCGCCGCTCCCGGCAGCAAAGCCCGCAGCGCCGACCGTCTGGACCTCGACGAGAAGCCAAGGCGGAAGGGATAGGAAGGCATGCGGAGCCGCTCCGGTGACCAGTCCTGGGGGAGAATGTTGGATGGGGATGTTCCTGGGTTTGCTATGCGTAGTAGCCGAGCGTGTGCGTGACTCCGCGTGGTTGCCCCCAACCTGCGGAGGCGCCATGGCCTGACTTGGGCAAATGCTCGCATTGGTCGTTATCGTTTCTATCGTCGAGGCATGGCAACGAACTATCTCACACCCGGAGTGTATGTGCAGGAGGTGCCGAGCGGCATTCGATCGATCAGCGGGGCGCCGACCGGGGTGACAGCGTTTGTCGGCGCGGCGCGGAAAGGCGCGACCTATCGCGCCGTTGTGGTCACGTCGCTGGCGGATTTCGTCAACCGGTTTGGTGCGCTCCATTCCGACTTGGAGCTTGGCTATGCGATCAGCCTGTTTTTTGCGAACGGTGGTAAGTTTGCCCGGGTGGTGCGCGTCGCGCGCGAAGCGACCCTGGCCCAATGGCGGCAGGGATTGGCGGCGCTGGCGCCAGCAGGGGACTTCGATCTGCTGGTCCTGCCGGGGCTGGACAATGCGGTCGTGGCGGGCGAGGCGCTGGCCTGTGCGCAGTCGCGGCGGGCCATGCTGTTGTTGGATTCGCCCCGAGACTCCGGGTCCGTGGCTCTCATGCAGAAAGCTGCGGTCGGCCTGCCGGTGAGTCAGGACACGGCGGTTTATTTTCCCTGGGTTATGGTCCGTGACCCGGCCCGGCGAGGCGCGGCCCGCCTGACGGCACCGGCCGCGGCCGTGGCGGGCGTGATTGCGCGGATCGACGCGCAGCGCGGGGTGTGGAAGGCGCCGGCCGGAACCGAGGCCACCCTGCGAAATGTCGCCAAGCTGGAGGTGCCGGTGACCAACCAGGACAACGAGGTCCTGAATGCCCTCGCGATCAATTGCCTGCGGGAGTTCCCGGGGAAAGGGTTGATGGTTTTCGGGGCGCGCACCCGGGCGGGCGCGAATATCGGTGGCTCCGAATGGAAGTATGTGCCCGTCCGACGTCTGGCGCTGTTCATCGAACGCAGCGTCGAGCGGGGCCTGGCGTGGGTGGTCTTCGAGCCGAATGATGAGCCGCTCTGGGCCGGCATTCGCCAGAGCGTTGAGGGCTTTCTGCACGGCTTGTTCCGGGCCGGTGCCTTCCAGGGGAGCAGCGTGAAGGATGCCTATTTCGTGAAGTGTGACCGTTCCACCATGACCGCTGCCGATCTCCGCGCCGGAAACGTGAATGTCCTGATCGGGTTCGCGCCTCTCAAGCCGGCGGAGTTCGTCATCGTGAAACTGGTGCTCAAGGCCCAGGCTTGACGCCGGAAAGCCTGCAATCACGCCATCACCCTCGTAGCCATGCCTGGACCCCTCGAACTGCGCCCTTTGCGCGAAACCGACGAAAAATCCTTCAGGGCCGCCGTCCGCGAATTTGA
>JBDKHE010000492.1:0-2801 GCA_039797805.1 Verrucomicrobiota bacterium | reverse complement strand
CCTTGCGCTGCTGGGTGACCCACGAGACGCCCTGGCCGAGGAGGATATAGGCGACAAACTTGGCGTGAAACATCATGTTGATCGGCGCGAGCAGCGCGGAGGCGATCACTTCCAGAACGGTGCTGATGATCAGCCGAAACGGACCGCCGTATGCGCCGCTGCGACCATGCTTCAGCACCAGGCCCAGGCTGAGCACCTTGGGCAGGAAGATGAGCACCATCGTGAGGATGAAGAGCGCGAGCGCCTCCGGCATCGGCACGGCGTAATCAAAGATCATCGTGTAATGCGGACCGGCATCGGCGGCATCGGCCGCATGCTGCACCGTGTTGAACCGGTGGAGGGTGCAGATGAGCATGAAGAGCAGCCAGAGCGGCGAACCGACATAACCCATGATGCCCATCAGCAGGTGGAAACGGTTGATCGGGTGGAATCCACGCGCAAAGAGCAGCCAGCTGTGCTGCAGGTTGCCCTGACACCAGCGTCGGTCGCGTTTCGCGCTGTCGATCAGCGTGGGCGGCCCTTCCTCGAAGGTGCCTTCGATATCGTAGGCCAGCCAGACCTTCCAGCCGGCTTTGCGCATCAGCGCGGCCTCGACAAAATCATGACTCAGGATCCGTCCGCCGAAGGGTTCCGCTCCGGGCAGCTCAGGCAAGGCCGCGTGCTCCATGAAGGGAGCGACGCGGATCACCGCGTTGTGCCCCCAAAAGTTGCTCTCGCCCTGGTGCCAGTAGTTCAGACCGGACAAAAACATCGGGCCATACAGCCGGCTGGCAAACTGCTGGATCCGGGAGAACGGCGTGATGCCGTTCACGATGCGCGGCGCGGTCTGCAAGATGCCCACCGTGGGATTGCGTTCCATCATGGCCACGAGCTGCACGATGGATTCGCCTGTCATGATGCTGTCGGCATCCAGCACCACCATGTAGCGGTAGCTGCTGCCCCAGCGCCGCAGAAAGTCGGCGACGTTGCCACTCTTCTTGTTGATGGCGACCCGCCGCTTCCGGTAGAAGATGCGCCCGAAGCCGTTCAACTGCTTGCAAAGCTCGGCCCACGCCACCTCCTCCTGAATCCATCGGTTGGGGTCGTTGGAATCGCTGAGGATGAAGAAGTCGAAATCGTCGAGCCGGCCCGTTTCCTCCAGCGAGCGGTAGATGACGCGCAATCCCTCGAAGATGCGGCTCGGATCCTCGTTGAACACCGGCATGATGATCGCCGTGCTGCCGAGCGGAAGCTGGCTGAGCGGTTCCCCCTCGATGGAGCGCGTGATCCGGGCGGAGTCGCCCCGGTTGATCACATACAGACCCAGCACCGCGGTGCAAAAACCAGTGGCAATGTTCGCAAACAGGATCGCGAAAAGCACGAGAACCGGCAGGTCCGCGTAGTTGCTCGGGCCGCGCCAGAGCAGATCCGCCATGAACCACGACGCCAGGGTCGTGAGCAAGAACACCAGGGTGAAAAAGGTGGCGCGCCGCCGGCTGACCCGCGACTTGTCCACCTGTTCGACTGTGAAGGGCACGCTCATCGGGTGGCGTAGAAGACGAGGGCCATGACGGAAAGAAAGAGAGCCCACAGCAGCGTGACCCGCAGGATGGGCCACTTCTCGATCTGTTCAAAGGTCTGTCCGGCCACCTCGGTCAGGGCCCCGAGTTCGATGGTGCGCGGCACCATGCTCGTGACGGTCATGTCCGGCCCGGCCTGGATTGACCGTCGTTGCATCTCCTGCGCGAACTCCGGGGGCACACACTGTTCGTCGAGGAAAGCATACGGCCAACGGTCCACGCCGTCGGACAGCAGCAAAGCCACCCGACCTTCCACGGCGATGCGCTCATGGGGCAGGTTCTTGTCACCCAGCAACTCCCCGAACCACTCGTCCATCATGCGGTCGATCTCCTCGGCCGCGAGCGTGGTCGGGTCGAGCGTCGTGTCCTGCTCATGCCGCGCGGCTGCCCGCGCGATGACCTTCTGCAAAATGGTAATCTGCTGCAGCCGATTGTGCACCCGGTGCGCGCGCAGATAGTCCTCCACGCGGATGTAGGCCGCGTTCCACTGTTCCGGCGTGCCGGTTCGCGGACGAAAGGCGTTTAAGGTGTCCAAAGGTGGCTCCATGTCTCCGTGAGGGTTTGCTTGTCCCGCCGCAAAAAGCAGCGCAGTTCGACCGGCCGGCCGGTCCCATCCGCCGCCAGTTCAAACACCGCGCGCCAGACGCCCGCCGGCGCGATCCAGTTTACCGCACCGACCCCAATCAGTCGCGCGCCCTCGCCCACCGACACCACCGCCTCGATGTCGGAACGCGACGGAGACTCCGGCAGCCGGGAAAAATCCACGACGATGCGACGGCGCTCCGGATGATCCAGCACGGCTCCTTGGCGCGTCGAGACAACATAGCTGGCGGGCGGGCGGCGCTCATCGGCGCCGAGCCAGTGCAACCGGTACTCGTACGCCAGCGGCTCGCCGACCTCGGGCAAGCGGGCGGGCACCCAGAACGCCACGATGTTGTCATTGGTCTCATCCGGGGAGTGCAATTCGACCAGCCTAACCGATCCCCGACCCCAGTCACCGATCGTCTCGACCCAGGCGCTGGGCCGCAAGTGATAGTTGGCCTCGACATCGTCGTAGTGCGCGAATTCCCGATCGCGCTGCAGCAGGCCAAAGCCTTTGGGTGCCTGGTCGGCAAACGCACTCGCCCGCGTGCGCGCTGGATTGTTCAACGGTCGCCAGATCCACTCACCGGCTCCGGTGTGCATCAGCAGTCCGTCGGAGTCATGCACCTCAGGGCGGAAGTCATCGCGCGACCAACCGTT